>DATGKC010000490.1:0-10058 GCA_035294845.1 Planctomycetaceae bacterium
CGAGCATCTCGGCATACGCCTTGTGGCGGCCCCCTTCATTCGCCGTGATCATGATGACCTTGGGAGGCTCCGGCATTTGCTTCAGAAATTCGAGGACGGGAAAACCGCCAAGCTGGGGCATCATCATGTCGGTGATGACGAGCGCGGGCCTAATTTCGTCGATCAGCCTCTGCCCCTCTTTGCCGTTGGGAGCATAGCTGACCTGGTATCCGGCCGATTCGAGAACGCTGCGAAGCGTAGTCGCGATCTCGCGATCGTCCTCGATGAGCAGAATTTTTTCGCCTTCAGCCATAGTCGTTCCTCGGCGTTCGTCAGAGACCAGTCCTCGATCTCATCGTATGTCGCGACGCTCAGATTCTCAAGATAAGCCAACGGATCGCTGTCCGTGGGCTTGCGCGGCGACGGAGATCGCCTACGGCGCTGTCGATGACTGAGTGGGGCTGGGGGCAGTCGTGCCGGCAGAATCGCCCTGGTTCACGATCACCGCGCCATGCTGAATGACCGCCTTCTCGACCTCGTCGAGCAATTGATCGACGCGAAACGGCTTGTAGAGCACCGATTTAAGCCCTTGCTGCCGCGCTTTCACGATCGAATGACTCGGATCATACCCGAACCCCGTCATCAGAATGACCGGCAATTGCTTGCAGCCTTCGCGCACCTGGCAGAAACAATCGTAGCCGGTCATGTCAGGGAGCCGGATGTCGGCGAGCACCACGTCGTACTGAAACGAACGCGCCATGAGCAGCGCTTCTTCGCCGTTGTGCGCCGTTTCCACCTCGCAGCCGTAGCGGCCCAATAGTTCGTGCGCGGCGCGCCGCACCGTCTCGTCGTCGTCGGCCACCAGCACGCGCTTGCCGCGCAGCTTGGGGCGCTGCGGCCGCGAAGGAAGAGGCGAATGCGCCACTTTGGGGGCGATCGACTCGCCCACTTTATGGATCAGCGAACGGATGTCACGCGTATGCTTGAGCACCCGCTGTAAACGCTGGGCGACGTTCGGGTCGTGCCCGATGTAGCGCTCCAGAATCCACGAGGTGTCGTTCAGCACTTCATCGACGGGATTGGCCACCTCCCGCAGAATCATCTCGGTGCTCTCGGTGGCAGTCGTCATCTTCTCGGCGACGAGCAGTTCGAGCGTGTTGAGCGCCACGGCCACCTCGCGGCTGAAGAGCTCCAGGAATTGCAAATCATTTTCGTTGAAGGCGCCCGGACGCGTGCTCTCGACGTTGAATGTGCCCAAAATCTGTTCGTGCAAAACCAGCGGCACCGTAAGCGAGCTGCGGGCGTCGGCCGCGCCGATCAGATACAGCGGGTCGTTCGTCGTGTCTTCGCAAAGATAGCTCTTGCCGGTGGCCGCGACAAAACCCGTCACGCCGTTCCCTTGCGGCCGCGCGTAGAGCTCGCGTGCCGCGGCTTCGGGCACCATGCCCAGCGTCAACAGAGGCTCCAGCTTCTGCGTCGCCCGATCGAGCAGGCGGATTTCCACCGTCTCGAATTCCAGCAGGTCTTTCGTGTAGTGAATGACGCGCGACTTGAGCAGCTCGACCCGGTCCTGCACGCTCATTTCCAGAAGTTCCGGCGGCGAGAGGTCGCCCAGCTCCAACCCCGCCTGGTAAATCGCACTCAGCTTCTGCTGTTGAAGAATTTCGGCCGAAACGTCCCGCACCGATACGACCAGATAACAGGGAACCGCCTCTTCGTTTGACGTCACCGGCGTGGCGTGCACCTGAAAATAAACCTTCTCTCCCAGACGCAACGTGCTGCGGGCCGCGGCTCCAGTTCCCAAAGCCGTATGGAACGGGCTCAGATCGGGTCCCAGAATTTCAGGAGCGCCGAAGGCGTCGTAGAAGCCGATGCCGACCGGAGGCTCGGCCGATCCCGCCATCTCCTGGAACCGCCGGTTGGTCCAGAGAATTTTGAGCCGCACGTCGAGGATCGCCAATCCATCGGGGAGTTGCGACAGAATGCCGCCGGCCTGGGGCAACAGGCTGGCATCGCACAATTGGCCGACTTGCGCATCGAGCAGACAAATGCCGGCAAACCCTCCGCCACGCAAAAGGGAAAGGGCTTCCTCCATTTGCGAGGCACGAACCGGGCGAAAACGGTCTTTGAGCGCGTCTACCAGCGACTCTGCCTGCTCGCTTTTCCCGCCATAAACGAGGATACAGGGCAAATCGGGCACCGATGACGACTCCGGCTGAAGGCGCTAATCCATTGAATTGTAGGTTAATCGGCCCAGACGGGCAACTCAGCGTACTCCGCCCGTTCCCCGCATTTCGACATTTTTCATGAAACCTGTCGGGCAGCACTTCTCTAGGCTGACGCTTGAGAACTCGTCTCTTCCTGTAAATCGACCTGCTGACCGCCGGCGCTCAGGCGTTTCAGCCTCGCCAGCCGGTTCTATGCCGCAACGCGCTGACATTCGGGACGACAGAGGCGTCGCTCTCCCGATGTCCGGCATAATCCTTACACGCTGAACCGCACGACAATTTCATCTCCATCCTGCATCACGTGGTCTTTTCCGACTGTGTGGTACAAATTGGCCGCCTTCACTTCACGTTCAGAGCCAAGGCGCAGCAGATCATCGACGGCCATGATCTCGGCCCGGATGAAGCCGCGCGCGAGGTCGGTATGAATCGTTCCCGCAGCGTCCAAGGCGCTCGAACCGCGCGTTAAGAGCCAGGCCCGAACCTCTTTCTCGTCGGAGGTGAAAAACGTGATCTGCTCGGTGGCTTCGAAGATGGCCCGCAGCACGCGGTCGTGCGAAGGTTTGGTCAAACCGAAATCGGCTGCGAACGCGGCGCGCTCGCTTTCTTCGAGCGCCTGAACTTCCAGTTCCAGCCCCAGCGGGGCCGATACGACGCGATATCCGGCTTTTTCCAGGGCTTCCACTTGTGTGCGGTCAATCGTCGGGTCAGCCGTGTTCAGCAAGATCAACTGGGGTTTGCGGGTCAGCAGAGAAAATGACTTCGTGGCCTTTTCCTGCTCGGCCGTCAGCTCGACTGTGCGCAGCAATCGGCCGCTCTCGAGGAGCTGGGCAATGGGCGTTAACAGAGCCAGCTCTTCTTGCGATTGTTCTCGATCAGGGCGATTCTTCTTGATCCCCGATTCCAGTCGCTCGATGCGGTTTTGCAGAACCTGAAGATCAGCCAGCATCAGGTCTTCTTCGAATGAGCGGGCATCGGCCAGCGGCTGGCTCCCCGCGTAAGCGCCGATCACGTGGACCAGCGCCTGCGCTTCGCGGACGACGGAAATTCGCTGGTTATTGCTTTCGCCGTGCTGGCGGCTGAGTCCGGGCGTGTCAAACAGCTCGATTTTCGCAGGAGTGATTTTCTTGGGATTGAACAGCTTGACCAGCCCGTCGAATCGATGATCGGGAAGCGTGGCCATGCCGACCTGTCCCGAATGCGCCTTCGACGGATCGGGCCTGGTTCCGGTGAGCAATTCGAACGTGCTGCTCTTCCCGCTCGCCTGATAGCCGACAAGTCCGATTCGCATAATTCACGAAAACAATTGGCCCCGTCCGGGGGGCTCGAAAGCGTTGCGGTAATGCCTGATCTGAGGCTCTTGCGCGCCGTCCCAGAGGATCGAAACGATGTCGAATCGGGCAGGCTGCTCCAACAACCGAAATCGCTTCAAAAACGCAAGGGCCAGCCGCGTAAGCTGCGCCTGTTTGGCGCGGTCGACCGCTTCGTGCGGCTGGCCGGCCAGGTCGGAACGCCGCGTCTTGACTTCGACAAAAACAGTGCACGCGCCGTCGCGCGCCACGAGGTCGAGCTCGCCCAGTTCGGTGCGAAATCGCCTCGCCAGAATCTTGAAGCCCTGGCGGCGCAGGTACCTCGCCGCCTGGCGTTCGCCTTTGTCTCCCAGCCAGCCGGCAAGCCAGTTCGCCGAATCGGTCCCCAATAATCGCGCCGCCAGGTCCGATCCGGCCAGCTTGGAAAAGAACAGGGGAAGTTTCACGTAATTTCTCTTGTTATTCCTCTGGCGCAGCCAAGCGTCGCGCCGCGCAGCCTGGGATTCGAATGCCATTGAGGCGCCAGCCACAACGGAGTCGTATCGTGGATGTTGCACATGTTTGTAGCGTTCCGCAACTCGTCGTCCTCGATCGTGCCCCGTTGGGGTACGTCCCCCGTTTTACGGCTTTCCCAAGGTGCGCTGCGCGACCTTGGGCTTTGAGATAAAACCCCTATCGGGGTATGCCCCGAGGGTCAATTTGCAAATCCGCGCGTATCCGCGAAATCCGCGGTCATTTGTCTTTTGAATCGCTTTGGTTGTCCGCCGCGGCGGATCGGCCGCGCTGTTTACTCTTTCACCGCTTCTTCCTTCGCCGCGCTGCTGCGCCGTTCGGTCAATCTCGTTGACTTGCCCATGCGCTCGCGAAGATAAAAGAGCTTGGCCCGGCGAACTTTCCCGTGCCGCACGACTTCGAGTTTGGCAATCTTGGGAGAATGAATCGGAAAGCTGCGTTCGACCCCCTCGCCGGCGACGATTCGTCGAACGGTGAACAGCTCGCGCGTCCCGCTCCCGCGGCGGCCGATGACCACGCCGTTGAAGATCTGGATGCGCTCTTTATCGCCTTCAAGAATCCGGGTGTGCACGTTGACGGTGTCGCCGATGGCAAATTCCAGAGGCTGCTGCCTCAGGCTCGAGGCCTCGACCTGCTTCATCATGTCGGTTTTTTTGGCGGGCATGTTGGCGATCCTTGTTTGGTTGATTCGATTTGTCGCGGCGGGAGCCGCGCCGGGTTGCTTTCGTCGTTTTCGGGCGAGCGTCGCTCGGCCCCTTCGCAGCCTTTAATCTTCAGTCGCTTGCCCTGCGCGCTCCAGCAGGTCGCCGCGAAGGGCGCTGGTTCGCGCGCGGCTGGCGTCTTCGCGCCACCGGGCGATTTTTTCGTGATCTCCTTCGACCAGTACGTCGGGAACTTGCATCCCGCGGAATTCGCGCGGACGCGTGTATTGGGGGTATTCGAGCAGGCCGGTTTCGGCGAACGATTCGTACTTGCTGCTGGTCTCATCGCCGAGCACGCCCGGAATCAATCGGATCACGGCATCCATCACCAGCATCGCCGGCACTTCACCCCCGTTGGTGATGAAATCGCCGGCCGAGACTTCCAGCGGCTCAAGGCCCAGGCGGATGCGTTCATCGAAGCCTTCATAGCGGCCGCACAAAAGCAATAGGCGCGGCGCTTGGGCCAATTCGCCGATGAGCGCCTGATCGAGCTTTCGGCCCTGGGGGCTGAGCATCACCAGCCGTCCGGGCGCTTCACCCAGTTGTTGAACGGCCTGGACGCAATCAAACACGGGCTGGCAGCACAAAAGCATTCCCGGTCCGCCGCCGTAAGGTCTGTCGTCGACCGACTGATGCTTGCCGCTCGCCCAGTCGCGGAAGTTCCAGCGGTGCACTTCGATCAGTCCGCGATCGATCGCCTTCTTCAGCAAGCTCTGCTCAAGATAGCTGGCGAACAAATCGGGAAAGAGCGTGAGAATGTCAAACCGCATGGGCGTTCCATTGGTTTCTTTTGTATTGGCGTGTTGCGGCGCAATGAACGCGGTGAGATCGCCCTTTAGTCCCCCTCTCCCCTTGGGGGAGAGGGGTTAGGGGTGAGGGGGGAACGGTGATTTGCGTGAACGATGCAATAGGCCGGGCTAAGAAATCCGCGGTCATTTGTCCTCTTTAATCGTTTTGGTCGCAGCCTTCGGCCGCGCTGGGAAATTTGCGGCCGTTACTCTGGTTTCTCGTTATTCGTTTTGGCCAAAGGCCGCGCTGGACTTTATTCGGTTGCCGCAGCTTCTTCGGCAGGCGCGGCTTCGGCCGCCGGTGTCTCAGCCGCAGGAAGCGGCTTGGGAGTCGCCCGCTCGGGAGCCGGCCGCGCGGTTCCGAAGTCGTTGTTCTTGATTTTTTTCAGGAGCGTCGCCACGCGGTCGCTGGGAGTGGCCCCCACCGAGAGCCAGTAGGCGATGCGGTCCATATTGACTTTGACGCGTTCGGCCTTGGCCTTGACCATGGGGTCGTAAGTTCCCAGCTCTTCGATGGGCAGGCCGTCACGCGCCTTCTGGCGATCGATCACGCAGATGCGAAAAAACGGCCGATGCTTGCGCCCCGTCATCTTCATACGAATGCGAACAGACACAACGCTCTCCTCGATTGAATTTGAGTTCTGGATTTTCCCTTGTCGAATTCCACTCGCCCTGCGATCGCGCGGCAGCGGCGTTCACTACCGCCGGTTCTAGCGCCGGTTCTTCTTGCGCTGCCGTTTGGCCTCTTTGCGCATTCTTTTTTTCTTTTCCTGTTCCGCCCGCCGGTCGACCGGACTTTGAACGACTCGCGGCTTGGGAAGCGGCAATTGCGCCCCCGGATTGAAATGGCCCGCGTCGGCCATCTGCTTGATTTGTCGAAACTGCTGCAACTTGTTCATCCCCGCCATCTGCTGCATCAGGCCCGACATCGACGAGAAGTCTTTGAGCAGCTTGTTGACTTCGGCGGGATCGGCCCCGCTGCCTTGCGCGATGCGCCGCCGGCGACCAATGTCGATGATGTCGGGGTTCCCGCGCTCCAGCGGCGTCATCGAGTCGATGATGCCCTCGATTTGTTTGAGGTCTTGCTCGGGATCGACGTCGCTGCCCAGCATGTCGGCGACTTTGCCCATACCGGGAATCATGTTCATGATCTGCCGCAGCGGCCCAAGTTTTTTGACCTGCCCCATCACTTGCCGAAAATCGACAAGCGTGAACTTGCCTTGGGCCATCTTTTCCTGCTGGGCGGCCATCTGCTCGGCGTCGAACTGCTTTTGCGCCTGCTCGACCAGCGTCAACACGTCGCCCATTCCCAGAATGCGCCCGGCCATGCGGTCGGGATGGAAAGGCTCGAGTTTTTCGAGCTGTTCGCCCACGCCAATGAATTTGATCGGCACCCCCGTCACCGCTTTGACCGAGAGGGCCGCCCCGCCGCGCGCGTCGCCGTCGAGCTTGGTCAGGATGACGCCGTCCAGCTCCAGCGCCTCATTGAAGGCCTTGGCCGAGTTCACCGCGTCCTGCCCGGTCATGGCGTCGCAGACCAGCAGGATCTGCTGAGGGCTGAGCTTGAGGTCGATCTGCTCGAGCTCGTGCATCAGCTCGGCGTCGATGTGCAGGCGGCCGGCCGTGTCGAGAATCACCACGTCGATGTCGCCGGCCTTGCGGGCCGCCGTCACCCCGTTCTGGCAAACCTTGACGGCGCTGGCCGGCGGCGCCTCGCTATAAACCGGAACGCCAAGCTGCTGGCCGATGATCTTGAGCTGGTCGATGGCGGCGGGGCGCTGCATATCGGCCGCGACGAGCATGGGCCTCCAATTCGCCTCGTGCAGCATGCGGGCCAGCTTGCCGCATGTCGTCGTTTTTCCGCTCCCCTGCAAACCGCACAACATGAGCACGACGACTTCGCCGCGCCTTAAGTGCAGCGAATGGTCGACCGGCCCCATCAGGTTGATGAGCTCGCGGTGGACGATGCCTACGAATTGCTGGTAGGGGTTGAGGGAATTGAGCACGTGCGTGCCCAGGGCAGCCTGAGAGACGCGCTCGGTGAAGTCCTGGGCGACGGTGAAATTCACGTCGGCTTCCAAGAGCGCCTGCGTAACCGCGCGCAGCGCCTCTTGCATGTTGCCCTCGGTCAGCTTCCCCTGACCTCGAAACAACGAGAGAGCGCTTTCCAGACCTTTTGAAATGCCTTCAAACATGCGTACTGTGCGCACCGCGGCCCCGGGGCCGCCTGAATTTCAATCGCCGGCCGCCCGCCATTCGGTGACGGGCCGCCTCTGCGGAACCACAGATTTTAGAGAGAATCGGGAGAAATGACAACTACAGTGGAATTCAATCGTTGCCAAAGGGCGACAAGCGTTGATCCATTCCCAGCGCCGTCAGTTTGGGGATTGCATGCAGTGACAATTTGAAATAGTCCGTATGTCGTTCGACGCCGACCGCCGAGTAACAGACCGCTTCGGCCGCCGCGATCGTCGAGCCGCTCCCCATGAACGGATCGCAAATGATCCCCTTTCCCAATGGCAGGGAGGAATAAACCACGCGGCGCAAAAAAGCTTGTGGCTTGAGGCTGGGATGATCGGCAATCCGCCGCTCGCTCTTTGGCGTGCGACCGCTTTCGATGACGTCGTCGAGCGGCAACCCGTCTCGTGTCCGCCGCAAACCGCCGGTTGAGAATTTGCGCAGGCAATCGCCGACCGTCATTGCTGCCGGAATGGGCTTTCGAAAAATACCCCACGGCTCGAAGCAGCCCTTGGCCATCGAGGATACGTCGGGAAATTCCGTCTCGGCATTCTTCGGGCGATCGCCGCCGCGGAGGGTCCGCACGAGACGGATCAGCTCTCCGCGAAACTCCAGTCCGCCGTCAATGAGGGCCGAATAAACAAGTTGCGAAATGAAAACGTTCGTGGCGATGAAAACGTGACCGCCTGGACAGAGCGCCGGCAGCATCGTCTTTGTCCACATTTGGAAGAATGCGAACAGCCGGCTTCGCTCTTTTTCATTGAGCGCCGTAAAGCGGGGCAACGGTGCGCGAGTGTGTCCGTCGAACGACGGGGGAATCCTCCAGATGCCCCCGTTCCCGCTTGCGCGCTTGGCGAGCTGATCGTCGTCAAACTCTTTCACTCCATAGGGCGGGTCGGTCACGATGGCATGAATCGAGTTTGGCGACAATTGGGTGAACCAATTGAGGCAATCGGCGTGAAACACGAGCGAGCGACCGATTTTGCGGTGCCTGAAGCGTCGAAGCGCGCTGTCTAGTTTGCCTTGCATCGTGAGCATCGACGCCACGTCCCCGGGCGCTTTTCGAGCAGGAATGCGGGGTTCGTCTATTCGAGCTCCCGCGAGCGCCACCAGCCGATGGCGAAGAAGGCCACGGAAAATAACAGCAGCGTCAGGCAGCATTCCCAGATCACCGGCAGCTCGGTGACCTCGCGACTCAGAATCTGATCGTAGGCGATCAAGGCCCAGGCGTGCGGCGTGATGAGGCCCACTTGCTGCATGAGCTCGGGCGACCAGGCGCGCGGCATCATACAACCGCTGATCCCCGCCATCGTCAGCACCAGAAAATTGCCGTAGGCCGAGACCTGAGCTTCCGTGTGCACCAGGGTCGATACCATGAGGCCCAGCGACGTGGCGGCCAGCGACGTGCAGAGCATGACGGGAAGCAGAAGCCACGGCTCGGCCCCCCACGACATGCCGTAGAACAGCTTGCCGGCCACGAAGAGCAGCACCGTCTGCACGAGCGAAATAACGAGAAAGGGAAACGTCTTGCCGAGCAGCATCCCGGTGCGCGTGATGGGGGCGACTTTCAGTCGGTCGAGCGTTCCCATCTCGCGCTCGTTGATGAACGAGCGGGCCATGAAGTTCACGATGAAGAACACGAACATGACGGTGTAAGAGGGGACGAGGATCTGATAGACGATGTTGGTGAATGTGCGGTGATCAGCCGAATCCGACGCGGTCGGCGCGTTCTCTTCGGCAGCTTGGTCTTGGGCGTCAAGCTCACCTTCTTGGCGCTCCGGCCGCGTTCTTGCTGTGGCAAGCCCGATCTCTCGTTTGAGTTTGGGATGCTTGTCAACTACAGGCTCCATTATTGTTCTATAGGCGATACCGAACACGATCTCACGCACGAGTTGGGAGCCAACCGCCAGAAAGGAGCCCGAATGCACTTCGATATCAAGTGACTTGAGCCTACCCGCCAGACGTCCCTTGTCGATATTCATGACGTCCCAGAGGTCCAGCGCCGCCACCAGCTCGTCAAACCTGGGCCCGATAATGAGCAGCACGTCGATCTTGTCTTTGGCCAAGTCCATGCTGGCAGCGCGGCGGTCGGTGAACTCGATGATTTGAAGGGCCTTGAGATTTTGCACTTCGCCAATGATCCTGGCCGACAAGTCGCTTCGATCGGCATCGAATACTCCAACTTTGTGCGTGCGGTTTTTCTGCCCAGCACTAAAGAGCTGCCCGGTCGAAAAGCCGAGGATCGAGATGAAGACCATCGGCAGCGCCAAGAGGACGAACATCGTCCTGCGATCGCGGTATAAG
>DATGKC010000491.1:0-8147 GCA_035294845.1 Planctomycetaceae bacterium
GGCGAAAGGCAGTTGGCACACCGGTCAGCCCGGTTCGCTGGGCTTGGCCAACGTTGACTTCCCCGCGGGATCAACGTACAAATGGTTATTGATGCGTTTGCGGCGTCCGATCCTCAAGTTGTTCGAGTTCGACATTTAGAAGGAAGTCCCATGTTGACGATCGACCATTGCTCTCCGAGCGCCGGCGACATGAACCGCCGCAGCTTCCTTCGCTTGGGAACTTTGGCCTTTGGAGGCTTGACGCTGGCCGACCTCTTGCGGCTCAAGGCGACCGCCGGGCCGAATGCGGCGCGGGCCAAATCGGCCGTGTTGATTCACCTCAGCGGTGGACCCTCGCACCTCGACACATACGATATGAAGCCGCTGGCGCCGGTCGAGTATCGCGGCGAATTCGATCCCATCAGCACGAACGTTCCGGGAATGGAAATCTGCGAGCTGATGCCGATGCAGGCCCGCATTGCCGACAAATTCACGATTCTTCGCGCGGCACAGATCGCCAATCTGCACACGGGGAACATGTTCTACAGCGGCTACCCGTGGCAGGAATCGCCTCGGGCCTCGGTCCCGGGGGAAGCCCGGCGGCCGGCGCTGGGTTCGGTCATCAGCCGCTTGCGTCCAGGAGCGCGCGATATTCCGCCTTACGTCAGCATCGAGAACCATTTCGACTGGGAGCGGGCGTATTATGCCGGCGCCGAGCATGAACCGGTCCGCATCGGGGGCTCGAGTCCTCGTGAAGCGATCGAGAACATGGGGCTCAATCGCGACGTGAGCGCAATCCGATTGACCGACCGGCAGAGCCTGTTGCAGGATTTGGACATTGTGCGGCGCGACATCGACCTGGGCGACGCGGCCCACGGCATCGACAGTTTCCGTCAGAGGGCCCTCGACATCGTCACCTCGTCCCGCGTTCGCGACGCGTTCGATCTTGAAAAGGAATCGAAGGAAACCCGCGCCCGATATGGCGACGGTCCGTTTCGACTCGGCCCGCATCCGGGACGTTCGCTGCTCCTGGCGCGGCGGCTGATCGAAGCGGGGGTCTCCGTCGTGACCGTTTGCGTCCACAGTTGGGACACTCACAGCCACAATTTCAAGACGCTCCGTGAGTTATTGCCGGCCCTCGACCGGGCGCTTCACTCGTTCACGACCGACCTGGCCGACCGCGGCTTGCTTGACGACGTGGTGGTTGTGATGGGGGGCGAGTTCGGGCGCACGCCGCGCATCGGCGACCAGACCCCCGACGGCCGCAGCCACTGGCCGGAAGCGGGCATCCTGTGGGTGGCCGGCGGCGGCGTCAAAACAGGCCAGACGCTCGGCGCGACCGACGCGCGCGGCGAGAGGGTAATCGGCAATCCGATCGGAATGAAGAGCGTGCTGGCAACGGTCTATCGCCTTTTGGGCATCGACCCGGCCATCACGATTCCCGATTACAATGGTCGCCCCCAGATGATCCTCGACGAGCACGCGCCTCTCCGCGGGTTGCTGTAAGCCGGCATTCGGGTGGCCCGTCCGGTCCCGAAGGGCGGCCGGGTCGCGGAGCGACAAGAGGCCGTTCCATTCGCGGTTCCTGGCAGGTTGAGCTTCCCCCATCCTCGGCACCGCGCACCGCCAATTTGCCGTCGACCAAGCGTGACACGGCCCGTCATTCGCGTGGCCCGCCCGTCCGGTTTCAGGCAGAGGCGTCGCTCGGCTCTCCAAAATTTCCAAAAAAACTCTGATTCATAAGCGAAAGACGTATCCGCATCCGTCCTCAATGATGAGGATCATGCGATGGATGACGGCACAAATTGGAAATCCTGGATCGAATCGCATGCTGCCGTTCTTTTGCTTTACGCGCGACAGTGGTCGCCACTCCAAAGTGATGCCGAGGACGTACTGCAGGAGGCCTTTTTGCGGTTTTGGAAAAACCGGCATGATGCGCAAGACCCAAAGGCCTACATGTTCGCCTGCGTACGCAGCGCAGGAGTCGATTTTCTGCGGGCACGCCGCTCGCGCGATCGGTTTGAGCAACAAGCGCGACTCGACCGGTCAAATCTCGAGTGGTTTCGTCTCTCGGACGAGGGCGATGAAACGCGGATCGCGGTTGCCGCCGCACTCCGGCGTTTGCCTTCCGAGCAGCAAGAAACGGTAATCCTTAAGATCTGGGGAAATCTGACTTTCGAGCAGATTGGACGAACGATGCAAGTATCGCCGCACACCGCCGCCTCGCGGTACCGCTATGCGCTGCTTTCGCTCAAAAAATGGCTTTTGCAGGATCAGCTCTCGTGAACAACTTTCAAACTGATATCGAGGCTCAGTTGCGGCGTCTTGAGCCGGTGCCGCCCTCGCCGCGATTTTATCAAATGCTCGATGATCGCCTCAATGAGGCGCCGATTGCTGGTAACCGGCTGGCGGTACGAGTGGCGGAGGTGGCGACAGCCCTGGCTCTTTGCATGGTGATTACTGCGGTCTGTCGGGTTCCGCCTCGACAAGCTTTTGCACCAAACGGAATGCCGCCGAGTGGGACAGTGAGCGCACAGCAACTCCAAGGGCTCCCGACCGATCTGGCATACCGACGCCGCGCCGCAACTTCTCTCGACGACCTCAATGGCTTGTTCGACGAACGCGCGCGCGTCTCGCTGCCTGCGCTCGATGATGTTGCTGCCCGAAGACAGTCGTTGTTCGACGAGCTTTTAATGCCTTGAACGATCCGTTCGCCTCGAAGTCGGAAACTTTGCAATGAATCGCTTTGCCTTTTGCTGCCTATTTATCGCCGCGCTTCTGCCGGCAACGCATGTAAGTGCCCAAGGGCACAAAACGCCTGCCTGGGAAGAACCTCTTCCCACGACCGACAACGCCGCATTGATCTACTGGCAAGCGATTGCGCTGATTCCGAAGCGTTTCGAGGAATGGCAGGCGATCATTAAAGATGACCGCGCCGTTGATCCCAAGGATCCACTCGTAAAGGCCATCTTTGCAGAATCTGCGCCCGCCATGCGGCTGATGCGCCGTGCGTCGACGCTCAATCTGTGCGACTGGGGCATCAATCGCAACGACGGGCCTGAGGCGCTTTTACCCCACAACATGTTGGTTCGCCAGTTGACGCGCCTCGCCATGTTTCGATCGCTTCATTACGCGCGCATGGGCGATGTTGATGGCGCAATTGACGACGCAATGGCGATCCTCGGTTTGGCGCGGCACTTGAGCCGTCATGAACAGATGATCGGCACGCTCATAGGCTATGCGATTGAGGCGCAGGGCGTTTCGGTCCTGGCCGAGCCCATTCCGCAGCTTTCGCCTATGCAATTGCGTCGCCTGGCGCAGCGCCACGCAACCCTTCCGCCGCGCCCGCCGCTGGCCGCTTCGGTCCTTCTCGAAAAGCGCTCGTATCTGGGTTGGCTGGCGCGCACCGTTAAGGACGGCCGTACCGAGGAGGCGCTCGATGTGGTGGCGGCAATGGTAGGAAGCGAGAATGAGCCATGGCTCGCGAGGCTGCGAGCTGAGTCGAGCGAAAAGCCGGACGCTCTCTTAAAACTGATCGAGCAGACAGCGCCGCTCTATGACGAAAGCGCGGAGCTCATCGAATTGCCCATCGGCACATACTCGAAAAAAATGGCCGATTGGGAAGCGCGCTTGAAGAAAACGGCTCACCCTTTTTCTATTGCCGTGCTGTTGCCAGTGGCCCAGTACCATGAGGCCACGATCCGCGTGCGAGCGCGACAGGCCGTCATCCAGGCAGCAATCGCGTATTTGATCGAAGGCGACGCCGGTCTGAAGAAACACCCGGAACCCTGGACGGGCAAGCCGTTTGCGCTGGAGAAAACCGACGCCGGATTTGCACTGCGCGGAGACTTGGGCGGCACTGTCAATGGGCCGCTCGTCGTGACCTTTGGCCCGGCAGCCGCGCCCAGATGATTCACGTTTCCCGCAGTGCGCTGGTGATCGGCATGCGGACGGCGCGTAGCGCCGGGAAAAGGCCCCCCAATACGCCCATCGTGAGCGCCATCGCCACTCCGCGCAAGAGCACGATGGGCCCGAAGCGAAATGCGAACGTGATCTCGCTGAACGTGGCCCAGTTTGCCGTGCCGGTCGAAAGGCCGTTGAAGGGGAGCGTCGCCAGACAGCCCAGCACTCCGCCCAAGAGGCACAACACGACCGATTCAAAGAGAAACGATGACAACACGCTGCGCCGGCTGAACCCGATGGCGCGCAGCGCGCCGATTTCACGGCCGCGGCTTGCAACGGCGGCGTACATCGTGTTGGCGGCGGCGAACATGGCGCCCAGCGTCAGGAATCCCGCAATGGCGAAGCCGACGAACTGGATGGCGATCGACGCGGTCATTTGCTTCTCGAAGTATTGCATCTCGTCGACCGCATCCAACTTGAATTGCTCGTCGTCGCGAATCCGATTGAGCAGGGCCAGCTTCGATTGCTCGTCGCGAACGCGAAGGTTCACGCTCGACAAGGCGCCCGGAGTGCGCCGGGCGCTCGTCACGTCGCGAAGGTCGGTCCAGACTTCCGATTCCGCGGCGCTCCCGGCGGCCTCAAAATACCCCACGATCTCGAAGTTTACTTTGTTGATCTCGAGCTTCTCGCCGAGAGCCAGATTTTCGAAGCGCTCGGCCATGCGCTCGCTGGTGATCGCCTCATTGAGGCCCGGGCGCACGTCGCGCCCGCGCACGATTCGGAAATTGGGCCGCAGCCCGCGACCCCCCTCTTGCAGCCCGCGCACGATCAGATTTGTCGTTCCGCCGTCATGGCGGCGCGGCTTGGTGAGAATCGTGACGAACTCGGCAGAGCACATCGGCTCTCCCGAATTGTCGCGCGCAATTCCATCCAGATTGGCGACCTCGCGGGCCAGTTTCTGGTCGATGTTGCTCGATGTCTCGTCGGTCGACCCCTTGCGCAGGACGATGAGGTCCAAATCGTCTCCGCTGATCCGCAGAGCATGGTCCAGGCCGTCGCTGAGGCCGAACGAGAGCACAGTGGCCCAGACCACAAGTCCCGTCCCCACGACGGTCATCAGCGTGGTGACCCAGCGAACGCGAAGATTGCGAATGTTGTACTTGATGGGAATCATCAGGAGTTCACTCGTGTCTCAAAAACGACGATTCTAGACGACGCGGCGCAGCCCATTGATGACCGACAACTGGGCGGCGCGCACGGCCGGCACGATGCCGCTCGCCACGCCAATGCCTGCCGAAACGGCGAGCAAATACAAAAGCCACGGGCCCAGCATCTCGTGGATGCCGAAGGGAAAAAACTGGGAATTGACTTCGTGCAACGCCTGAAGGCACATGCAGCCGATCGAGATCCCCAGCACGCCTCCCAGCAGAGTGATCGCGCAGGCTTCGCCCAGGACGGTCGCCAGCACGCGGCGGCGCGAAAAACCAATCGCCTTCAGCACGGCGATTTCGGTCGTTCGTTCGCGCATCGACATGGCCATCGCGTTGGCCGCCACCAGGGTCAGCGAAAAACCGACTGCCAGGCCGATGTTGCGGATGTACGTCTGAATGTTGCCCAGCATGTCGGCGAACATCTGCGCAAAGGCCGCTTCACTCTGAGTTCGCGTGGGATTTTCGGAGCTGGCGAAACGATCGTCGATGGTTTGCGAGATGCGTGCGATGCTGGTCGAGCGGGCCGTCTTCGCGAAGATGGTACCCGCGTTGCCAGCCCCCGGTGCGTTCATCAGCTTCAGCCCTTCGTCGAGGTACTGCCACTGAAACCACAACGAATCCGTGTTCATCGGAGAATCGAACACACCGCACAGAACCAGATCGAGATTGAACGGATAATAAGTTCCCTTGAGCGGAATACGTTCGCCGAGTTTCCATTTTCGTTTCGCGGCCAGGCGCCGGTCGACGACGCAGCCGTTGCGCGTGCTCCGCCAGGCGGCGAGCTGTTCGGGATCGATCCGGTATTCATCCCAGACATTAAAGACGCTGCCGGGGTCGGTGCCGAACTGCGCGAAGGGCATTTGTTCTTCTTTGTAGTTCCCGCCAAACCAGGCATAAGGAGCGGCCGCCTCGATGCCAGGAGTGCCGCGAATTCGATCGACATAGGCGATCGGCAACAGCCCCGAGAAACCCTGGTTGTTCATGACGACGATGCGCCCATGCTTTTCTCCTTCATTGCGCCACACGCCCTGCATGGCCATGTAGCCGTGCAGCACGGTCATGAGCGCGAGGCTGAAGCCGAACGAGAGAATCGTCAGCATCGAGCGCAGCTTATTGCGCCTCAGGTTGCGCCAAACGTAGACCATTGTTTGCATCGGGCTTATTCCTCGTGGGCGTGCGTTCCCTCGACCAGCACGCCCTTGTGCAGGTGGAGCACCTGTTTGGCGCGATCGGCTGCGGCAGGATCGTGCGTGACCATGATGATCGTCTTCTGGAATTCTCGATTCAATCGTTCCATCAAATCCAGGATCTCAGCGGCCGACTTGGCGTCGAGATCGCCGGTGGGCTCGTCGGCGACCAGCAACGTGGGATCGGCGGCAAGGGCCCGCGCGATGGCGACGCGCTGTTCCTGCCCGCCCGACAATTGGCGCGGATAGTGGTCGCTGCGGTCGCTCAGGCCGACGACTTCCAGCGCCGCTTCGACGTGCGTCTTGCGTTCGCGGCGAGATAGGGGCGCTAGCGTCAGCGGGAGCTCGACATTTTCGTAGGCGGTGAGCACGGGAATCAGGTTGTAAAGCTGGAAAATGAAGCCGATATGCCGCGAGCGCCAGCGCGCCAGCCTGCTCTCTGACGATTTCTCGAGACTCTCGCCGCATACGGTCACCGTCCCCGAAGTCGGTCGATCGAGGCCTGCGACGAGGTTGAGCAGTGTCGATTTGCCGGAACCCGATGGGCCCATGAGCGCCAGGTAGTCGCCGCGATCGAGGCGCAGGTTGATCCCCATCAGGACGGGAATCGTGATCGCATCGCGGTGAAATTCCTTGCAGACCTCGTGGACGGCAACGATGGGGTTGCCATTTTGCAAGTGGTCGTCAGACAAAGTTGTTCTCCCTGGGGCGGCCGAAAATCGTCAGCGGCGGCCCATAAAATCAGGTTGTTTCTACCGGTCGATTTTGACACGCTGACCCGGTCGAATTCCGGGCGGAGCGATTACGACCCGCTCGCCGCCCGCCAGGCCCGAAGTGATCTCCGTGCGCCCGTCGCGTGCCGCGCCCGTCGTCACATCGTTCCGCCGCACGCGTTCGCCATCGTCGAGGATCCACACGAAACGGCCGGCCTCATCGGACGAGATCGCCTCGCTCTCGCAAAAAACGCGGCGCGACTGAGTTTCTTCGGACGAAGCCGTCTCTGGGGGAAGAAAATAAACGGTGGCGCTCATATCGGGAAACAGCCGCTCGTCGACGTTCACGATCTCGACCTTCACTTTGATTGTGGCCCGCGCGCGATTGCCCATGGGAATGACTTTGCGAACCCGCCCCTGGTATCGCTCTTTCGGAACGGCATCCACGGCGACTTCGGCCGCCTGACCCGGCATGACCCGGCCGATGTAATCTTCCTTCACGTCGCATTCGACTTCCAGATGATCAAGGTCGGCCACCGTCACCGCCGAGCCTCGGCCGGAGGCTTCGCCCATGCCGCCCGGCAAAATCGATTCGCCGACTTCGGCATCCTTCGAAATCACCGTGCCGTTGAAGGGCGCTCGAATGAACATATTCTCTTTCATCTGCTGCGCCTCTCGCCGGCGGGCGTCGGCCAGTGCGATATCGGCGACCAGCGACTCGCGGCGGGCCACCGCTCCCTCATATTTGAACTTGGCCTCGTCGTAATTCGATTCGGCGACGAGCTTCGACTTCCATAGCCGCTCGGCTCGCTCGAATTCACGCTGTGTCTGCTGAATCACCACGTCCTGTTCGGCCAGCGCGGCCTTGGCGCGCAAGAGCGTCGCTTCGACAGCAGCGAGCGAGGCTTCGAGGTCGGCGTGCTCGAGCACGGCCAGCACCTGGCCGGCTTCGACGCGAGTCCCTTCTTCAACGTTGATCACTTCGACCCGCCCGGGGGTGCGCGCCCCGATCTTCGCCTGCCACCGCGATTCCAGGTAACCAGTCGCCACGACAGTCGCATCGGCCGAGCGGCCCGATTCGGCCGTGACGGCCGCCAGGCGCGCTTCGACTCGTGACTGCATGATTTCCGGCATGCTGAACCAATTCTGACCGG
>DATGKC010000492.1:0-3717 GCA_035294845.1 Planctomycetaceae bacterium
ATCGGGCGTGACGGACACGATCGTGCGTCTCACCGCTGACAACGGGCTCGTGGGCTGGGGCGAGTGCACGACCGGGCCGGACGCCGCCTCGGTCGAGCAGGCGGTTCGATCGGCGGCGCCTTTTGTCATCGGACGCGACCCGTGGCAAAGCGAAGCGATCGCCCGCGATTTTTTCCGCACGGCGCTTTGGGATCATCGGCCGCAAACGGGCAATTTTGCCTTTGCGGGAATCGACCAGGCGCTATGGGATTTGTGTGGCAAGGCTTGCGGGCAGCCGCTCTACCGGCTGTTTGGCGGCGCCTTGCGCCAAGACGTCGATTACTTCTATTATCTCTCGCGGGGCTCGCCCGAACACATCGCGCGGCAGGCCGCCGATGGTGTGGCGCGGGGATACACGTGTTTTTATCTCAAGGTCGGTGTCGGCGAGCAGGCCGAAACCGCCATGCTCGACGCACTGCGCGAGGCGATCGGGCCAAGCTGCAAAATCAGAGTCGATGCCAATCAGGCGTGGAACGTCCCTCAAGCCGCGCGGCTGCTGAACCGCTGGGATGCGGCGTTCGGCATCGACTTCGCCGAAGCTCCGGTGCCGATCGATCCGGTCGAGAACATGCGCGAGCTGCGCGGGCGCGTACCGGTGGCGCTGTGCGCCAACGAAGGCCTGGGGCGCGTGGAAGACTGTCTGCGGGTGATTCGCGCCCGGTGCGCCGATGTCTTGTGTTTCAGCAGTTATTGGGTCGGTTCGCTCGGCAATTTTCTGAGATTGTCGTGGGCGGCGCATTGGGAAGGCCAGCTCGTCTGCAAGCACACGCATGGAGAGCTGGGCATAGCGGCAGCCGCCGGGCAGCATGCGCTTTTGGCGATTCCCAACGCCATCGACGGCGCCCAGCAGACGGCGGCGCTCATGGCAGACGATATTCTCACGGAACCGATTGCGATCGCTTCCGGACCGCGGTGGGGCGCGATCGAGCAGCCGGGGCTGGGCATCGAAATCGACGAGGCCAAACTGAACCGGTACCACGAATGCTATTTGCGAGACGGGCAATTCCTGCCTTACCGCCGCGAAGATTTCTCGGAGACCGCGGGATGAGCGCACCGCAGCCGGCGACCGCAGATGGGAGACTCGGGCCTCCGACTTGGATTCGCTGGCAGATGGTCGTGATTCTGATGGGATTCACCGGCCTCAACCACTTCAACAGGCAGTCGATCCCCGCGGTGGTGAATCAAATCATGGACGATTGCCGATTTACCGCGACACAGATGGGGTCGATCAGCTCCGCGATGCTGCTCGGGTATACCGTATTCATGATCGCGGGAGGCTGGCTTGCCGACCGCCGGGGAGCCTGGTTCAGCCTGGTGCTCTCCGGATTCGGCACGGCGGCATTCGTGGCGGCCACGGGATACTGCAACGTGGTCGCCTGGGCGAGCGCGACGTTCAGTTCTTTCCTGGTGATTCGTTGCATGATGGGAATTTTTTCGGCCCCGCTGTTTCCCGCAGCCGGACGCATCGTCACCGCCTGGATTCCATTCGAGAATCGGGCCTGGGCGAATGGTCTGGTTCTGGGGGCCACGACGGTCGGCGTCAGCCTGTCGCCCATTGCCTTTGGCGCGCTTTCGGACAAGGTCGGCTGGCCGAGCGCGTTCGTCGCGATGGGAATCGTGACGGCCATGGTGACCTGCGTGTGGTACCAATACGGTCGCAATAAACCGGCCGAGCATCCATTCGTCAACGATGCCGAGCTGGCTCTGATTCCTCGCGAGGAGCTTCCGACTTCTCCGCGTGTCGGCCCTCATGGGCTGTTGGCGCTTTTGAAAAAGCCGAGCCTGATTTTTTTGACTCTCAACTACGCCGCCGTGGGTTACTTCGAGTACATGCTCTTTTATTGGATGAAGTACTATTTCATTGAAGTGAGGAGCTATTCCGAAGAGACCAGCCGTTACCTGACCACGATCGTGACGTCGGCGATGGTGATCGCGATGCCGCTGGGGGGCATCTTGTCTGATCGCCTGGTGCGGGCTTGGGGTTACCAGGCCGGGAGGATGTGCGTGCCGATTTTCGGAATGTTGTCGAGCGCGGGCTTATTGGTGCTGGCCACCAAGGCTGATGGGATCGTTGCCACAACAGCCTTATTCTATCTGGCGCACGCGGCCATCGGATTGTGCGAGGCGCCGACCTGGGTTGCGGGTTTGGAGCTGGGCGGGGAGAATTGCGCGACGTCGGGGGCGATCGTGAACACGGGCGGAAACCTGGGAGGCATGCTGGCCCCCGTCGTCACGGCCTACATTGCACAAGAATACGGCTGGAACGCCGGCTTTGTTGTGGCGAGCGTCGTGTGCCTCGTCGGCGTCTTCCAATGGTTCGGCGTGCGGCTGCAATCTCCCGCGGGCAGCACGGCGGCGTGATGATGTCCCTTCGTTTTTTCAAGCAGTAACGAAAGACTTGAGCCGCACCGCCGGGAGTCGTTTCAGGCGCTGGTTCTGCGGATCGACTTCGATCCCCACCGATTCCAGCGCGGTGACGCCCAAAAGCGGCTCGGCATCGTCGCGGCCGAAGATCACGGTGGCGCCGACCACTTCGCCCATGAATTCGATCTGAGCGACGCCGATATCGAGGTCTCTTCCCAGGCTACTCCGACGTTGCCACTTCGAGAACCAAAGTGTCCTTGCGGCCGGATGGTTTTTTGCCCTTCTTGGCTTTCGCCTTTGCCGTTTTGACGACGATCCTTCCGCCGGCTGCGGTGAACGCCCGAACGAGTTGATCCATGGAAACGTCGGAGGCGGCGCGTTCGATTTTGGCGACGCGAGGCTGGCTCGTTTTGAGCATCGCCCCGAGTTGTTTCTGCGACAGGTGCAGGGCTTCGCGCTGACGTCGAACTGCCAAGGCGAGTTCGACACGCGTATCCAGCAACTGACGTTCTTCTTCGCTCATCCCCAGGAAATCAGCAGCGTCGCCAACCGTCCAGCCAGCCGCTTCAATCGCTCTGCGCTTTGTGGCGTCCATAAGTCTGTCCTCACTTCTTGGTTTGCATCTTTGCCGCTTTGACTGCCGCGTCGTACTGTTTGAGGCGCTGCTGGCACCGGTCGATGACCTCATCCGGGATCTTCTGAGACTTCTTGGGGTATACTTCGAGGATCAGGATGGCATCAGCGTCGGTGCGCTACATGATTCGCCAGTTGTGCTCCGCGTCGCGAACTCGCAACGCTCCGCAGCGTTTGCCAACGTCCGGCAATGGCTCCGCCTGTGGCATGCCAAGTTGCTCGCCTTGCTGCAGGAGACGCAAGAGCATGCCGCCTCCTGACGTCCCTTAGCCGTGAACGGAGGCGTCTTGATCTCTCCATGCAGCCAGACCAGCGGCTTCGCAACCGGTGCTTGCTCTTGCGCAGGTTGTGCTTCAGCCATTCGAGGGGGTCCGCTACCACCACAGAAGTGTATATCGGATACGGTATGCCGTCAATCCCACGAAACCTGCCCGTTTGGCGGCGTTTCGACGATTCGGCGTACGACTGCAATCTCCCGCCGGCAGCACGGCGGTGTGATGATGCCCTTCGTTTTTTCAACCAGTAAACTTGAGCCGTACCGCCGGGAGCCGCTTCAGACGCTGACTTTGCAGGTCGACTTCGATTCCCGCCGACTCCAGCGCGGTGACGCCCAAAAGCGGCTCGGCATCGTCGCGGCCGAAGATCACGGTGGCGCCGACCACTTCGCCCATGAATTCGATC
>DATGKC010000493.1:0-2708 GCA_035294845.1 Planctomycetaceae bacterium
GTGATGCGGCTTGGCAGAGCGGCCAACCGGCACAGCTTCTTGCCAAATGGAAGGCCTGGTTCAAAGACCTTCCTGCCGAAGCGCGCACCGCGTACGCCAGGATATTTCCCGAGCCTCCGGAGTGGTCGGGGTTCTACAAAAAAACGTAATCCCAGGCGGCTCTCCAGACGATCACAATGTCGCATCGACGATCGCAAGCGGCTCGTTGTGCTCGACGTAATCGACCCGCGTCAGCCCCAGCATGCTGCGGAGTTTTTCGGCCGGAACGTTTTTCATCGGTCCCGGAGACTCGGCCTTGCCGGGTTCGGGCTGCGGGAAGGCTGTCGAGCGGGCCGTGTGAAAAGTCACGTTTCCTTCGATCTTCTGCAAGATTTGGTGGATGTGGCCGTTGAGCACCGTGACGGAACCGAACCGCTTCACATAAGAAAGGGCCTGGGCGCCGTCTTCGGTTCCCCAGCCCCATTTCGGATAGACCGTCCAAAGTGGAACATGAGCGAAGAGCACGATCGGCGTGCTGGCAGCCTGCTTGGCCAGGTCGTCTTTGAGCCATTTGAGCTGTTCTTTCCCCAGTCGTCCGAGGCCTCCCGCCTTGAGGTCCATCACGTTGACCAGCCCCGCGAAGTGCACTCCCTGATGATCGAAGCTGTGCCAACCCGTGCCGAGCGTTCCCTTTCCGTAACGATCGAGATACTGCTTCGCGTCGGCATCATCCACGAAGACGTCGTGTTCGCCGGGAACGTACGCCGTGTGGCCGACCTTGGCCTCCTTCAAGACCTCCGCCACCGTGTCGAACTCAGCGGGCTTGGCCAAGTGCGTCAGATCGCCGGTGTGCAGCAGCAAATCCGGGCGACGAGGGAGCCTATTGATTTTGGCGACGGTCTCCCGCAAAGTGGCCGTCACATCCTGGTTGACGGGTTTCGAGAAACCGATGTGACTGTCGCTGATCTGCACGAACGTGAAGCCGTCTTGCGCGCCGGGCTTGTCATCGGCGAACGTTCGAGACGAGAGCAGGCCTCCCTCGACTGTCCAGACGAGCCCCGTTCCCACCCACGCCATGCATTTCAAAAAACCGCGGCGGTCAATGCCGTCGCCGCCCTCACGACCGTCGCCGCCGTGATCGCCTTTGTCGCCGTTTTGTTCCTGATAAATTCGCCGAATCATGCTCGATTCTCCAAATAAGGGGGTTGGTTGCCGCGATTTGAGGGAATTACCTGACGACGATTTTTCCGGCCATGTGCCGGTGAACTCCGCAGTAGTATTCGTAGGTTCCCGGCTCCGAAAACACGCATTCGTAAAGGTCGTCGGTGTCGAGGGCGCCTGATCGAAAAATGTCTTCGGTGCTGCGCACGGTGTGGGGCACGTCATCGTTGTTGACCCAGACCACCTTCGTTCCGGCCGGGATTTCCAACGTTTCGGGATGGAATGTGAAGTTGTCGATCGAGACCTTGCTCCCGGAACCGGCTGTGTCGCCATCGTTCTCCACGCCGGCATTGGTCTTTTCTCGCTGCTGACCGAGCAGGTTATCGGACGAGATGGCTGAGGCCTGGTTTCGTTTGACGTTTGCGCGAGGCACTGGCGTTTCAGTCCATTGGCAGCCCGCCCACGCGCCCAGCAGCATTCCGAATCCAAGCCAGGCCACAAAATGACGGTGACGTTTCTTTCGGTGCAACATGGTCTCTCCCGGTAAAACAGTGGCAAATGGCGCGTTGCCGGGAATTAACCAGAACCGGGCCGCGATTATTCCCGGGGACTTCCTGAATTCCGAATTCGGGAATAAAATCCCTCGCCTTGCGGTAGAGAGTGTGTACACGTCGGATCTTGACAGAAAGTCGTGCGTTGGAAGAAAGGGACCTGCGCGGCGAATTCGACAGGGTGGCGTTGCCGCACCTGGATGCGGCGTACAATCTCGCGCGTTGGCTGACGCGTCACGATCAGGACGCCGAAGACGTGGTGCAAGAGGCTTATCTGCGCGCCTTTCAGTTTTTTCGCAGTTTTCGCGGCGAGACAGGGCGTGCCTGGATGCTCAAGATCGTGCGGAATACCTGTCACACGTGGCTGTCGAAGAATCGGGCGTCAGCGTCCGTATCGAGCGGGCCCGAGTTGTTGAACGCCGTGGCCTCGAGCGCAACCGGCCCCGAGGCGCTGGTTGAGCAAAGCGAAGATCGCAAGCGCCTGATGCAGGCGGTCGATGCGTTGCCCGTCGAATTCCGTGAGGTCATCGTGCTCCGTGAACTCGAAGACCTTTCGTACAAAGACATCGCTCGCATCGCAGACATCCCGATGGGAACCGTGATGTCGCGATTGGCGCGGGCCCGCGAGCGGCTGCACGAGCTTCTCGATCGCCGGGCGCATGAGGAGGCCGAGCATGGACTGCCTTAGCGCCCAAAGGCTTTTGCACGGCTATCTCGACGGCGAGCTCGAACTTTCAGAGATCGTCGATTACGAACGACATGTTGAAGAATGCGCGGCGTGCGCCGCCGGGCTGGCTAAGGAGCAAGCCCTCCATGCTCGCCTGAGCGAAGGCGCGCTTTCGTTTCGCAGTCCGCGGCATTTGCTCGAGAAAGTCCAAGCGCCGCTGACCGAATTGCGGCGCGACTCGGCGGTCGCCGCCATGCCGCACGGGCGCCGAGCGCTCTGGATAGCGGGGCTGGCAGCGGCGGTCGCCGTCGTGGCAAGCAGCGTTGCGCTCGTGCAGACGCGCTCGGCAG
>DATGKC010000494.1:0-3895 GCA_035294845.1 Planctomycetaceae bacterium
TGCCAGCCCCAGACCCATCACGATGATGCCGATATTTTCGATGCTGTGGTACGCCAAAAGCCGCTTGAGGTCGTGTTGGCCGACAGCGAACGCGACTCCCAGGATTCCCGAGACGGCGCCCAGGCCGAGAACAATGGCGCCCCACGCCAGCGGCGGGTCGGGGACCAGCCACATGGTGCGGACCAGCCCATAGACGCCCATCTTAATAATGACGCCCGACATAACCGCTGAAACGTGGCTGGGGGCAATGGCATGCGAGCTGGGAAGCCATACATGCAGCGGCATGATGCCCGCCTTAAGGCCGAATCCCAGAAGCGCCAGCACAAAGATCGCCGTCGCCGTTCCCGGTGTGAGACTCTTCGCTTCGAGCGGTGCGAGCGCGAATGTGCCCGTCGCCGAATATAAAATGGCGAACAATGCGAACAGGCACAGCGTCGCCGAGTGGGTCGCCACCAGGTAAATCCAGCCCGTCTCGCGGACCTCTTGTCGATCGTCTTCTGTGCTCACCAGGAAAAAGGCCGACACCGCCATGATTTCCCAACCGAACAGAAACAGGATGCTGTTGCGCGCGATGACCAACAGGGCCATTCCGGCAGCCATCGTGCCGTAGAACAACCGCAATTTCCGACCGTTGTCCGGATGCTCGCTTTGTTTCCAATACGACAGTCCATAAATACTGCCCAAGAGAAAGATCAGGAAAATCGGGACGACGAATACGGCCGATAAGCCGTCCAGGGCGACGCTGAACTGCGCCCCACGAATGACCGTCCACGGGACGACAAGCGGTTGGCTTTCTCCCGTCGACCAGAACCAACCGACGCCCGCCAGACCCAGACCTGCCCCGAGCACTGCCAGCAGAGTGGCCAGCCGCTGCCCGCTCAGCGCCGTTCGCCCCAGAAAGAGTCCGGGGAGGCCGCTGGACGCGGCCATGCAAATGCCGGCGAGAACGAGGCTTTCGCTCATGGCGCACCGGCGCTGGGTCGATTGGGAGGGAAAACCGCGATGCCCCGATGCATGTGCTACCGGGCCTTTCCCGCCTCGGCGGCCGGCACGTCGATCGACGCTTCGACGCGACGGGCAGCCTGCAAGATATTTTCACGATCTTGCCGGCCGACCACAATGTCTTTGAACTCGGCGTCGTGCAAGACATACGACAGCCGCGACAACATTTGCAGGTGGCTGCGCATCGCCGGGCAGATCAGCGAAAAGAGCACGTGAACGGGCCGGCCGTCGAGCGCTTTGAAATCGACGGGCTGCGCGAGAAAGCACAGCGTGACCATGGGGCGATGGACGTGAAGCACAATCGGATTGCGCACGTGCGGCAGCGCAATTCCCCCGCCGATCGCCGTCGTCGCCGAAGCCTCCCGCGCCAAGAACAGGCGCAACAGGAATTCGCGATCGATGCCGTCGGGGAGCGGCAGGATCTGGACCAAGGCACGCAGCGCCCCGACTTTGTCGGTCGCCTGCAGACCATAGCGAATTCCGCCGGCTTCCAGGGCATCGGCCAGGCTGGGCGCAGGCTCATCTTCGGCATCGAAATGGTCGAACATTTCCAGCGAAACCTTGATCTGGTTCGCCGTCGCCCATTCCAGAAGCTCTGACCGATTAAAGCGAAACTGGCCGTTGACTTGTTGCGCCGGTAATCCGCGTTGCTTGATCCAACGAGTCACCGTGGATTCCGAGACGTTGAGAAACGTCCCCACTTCCCTGACCGTCAATTGCATGGCTCGCTCTTGCGTCCCCTTCCGGCGCGGGCATTCGGCCCAAGGCTGTCTTGGTCGTCGTGCTTCCGCCAGTCAGCCGGGGTGGTTTGCCCCTCTCCGCTACGCTGTCATAGCGGCAGGCTCACTTTGACGCAACTGTCGAGCGTCAACCGATGGGGAACGTTTTCAAGATCAACTGCGCAATCATAATGTACACCGGAATCCCGATCGTGACGTTGTACGAAAAGGTCAGCCCCAGCGATGCGGCCAAAGGCAACGTCGGGCTGGCTTCGGGAATCGCCATCCGCTGCACCGCCGGGACCGCGATGTACGAGGCGGCGCCGCATAGCACGGCGAACAGGCAATACGTCCCAAGCTGCAGCGGCTGGTGCGTCAATTGGGCAAAAATGTGCGCGACGCAGATGCCGGTCGTCGCGAAGAGGTTCGGTGCCACGATTCCGTAGACGATGAAGCGCCAGCCGGCCGTTTTCAAGTCCTTGAGCCGCTTGGAGGCGGTCATCCCCATTTCCAACAGGAACAGGCAGAGCAGCCCTTGAAACAAGATGACGAACAATGGATCGTCGGCGTCGGTGACCTTGTGGCCTTGCAGGCGGCTGACGAATCCCACGATGATCGCCCCGAACAACAGGAACAGGCCCGGATTCAAAAACACTTCGCGGAGCAGTTCCGCGTTGAATATTCCGGGCGGCTTGTGAGCGACGGCCTTGCCGTTTTCATCTTCCTTTTCCTCCAATGCCATGCGCGTTTCTTGTACAACGGCCTTTTGGTGAGCCGTTTTGTGTCCGCCCTCATGCGCGACGTCGATTTCGTGCTCCGGCTTGGCGTGAGGATCATAATTGGGCTCATCGGGCATGTTTCCCAATTGGTCCATCCCCTGTTTTCGCAGACGGGAGACGAGGTACAGCCCGACGAGGCAACCGGGAATTTCCATGACGGCCAGCATCACGGGCATATAGGCGGCGTATTTGATGTTTGCGGCCGCCAAAACCCCCAAACACGTCACAAACGTCCCTGCCGAGTCGGAACCGTAATAGGCGGCCACGGTCGCCGCGTCGACGCGGCGCAGCGTCGTGACGAAACCGCGGAGCACCATATAGGCCAAGATGCCGATGAAGAAGTTGAGCGTAAAGCCGACAACCATGAACATGAGGGCCTGCTCGAGGACGCGTCCCGAAAGTTCAGCCAGCTCTTCGCCCCCATGCCAGCCGATGGAGACCAGAAGGTAAATCGTCAATCCCTGATAGATGATATGTGGGAACTCAAAGGCCACCTTGAGCAGGGGAACCGAAAAACCCATGTAGAAAAACAGCAGCAAGGGCTTGAACAGGTTTTTGCGGAAATTCTCCCAGAACTCCTGGTAGAGCGGACGCCGGGTCGCAGATATCCGGCTGGCGTCCTTCCCCGTGACGGTGACGACATCGACGCGGTCGCCGGCTTGAAGCTCAGTGAGATCGACTTCCTTATCGTTCAGCGTGATCTTCGTGCCGCCCGTCGTCTCGAACGGAAACTTGTCGATGTAGTCGGTGGTCATCGTCAGCTTGCCGGCCTCTGTTGAAAAAACAATGCCGGTGCGCACGCGGGTGGCGTTGACTTCGATGACAGTCCCCTTTTCATCACGTTTGAGCTCGACCGAATCCCCTGCCTGCAATTCACCGAACGGCGCCTCTCGCCCATTGAGCTTTACTTTGACGTTGGGAGAAGCCCGGAATGACGTTTTCACGTCTTCTTTGCCGAGAATTGTGATCTGCGGATTTCCGTCATCAAGTAAAGCGACCTTTCCTTTGGCTTGATTTTCGCCGGGCCCGGCCGCGGCGGCTGATTCCTCATCGCCTTCGGCGTCAGCCGCCGCCCAGAGTCGATCGAAAAGCACAATGAGAACGGCCAGGACGACGAGACACGCCCCCAGTTTCCGCCAGGGACCGGCAGGTTTGGAATTCGAAAGAAGATTCGGCAATCGGAATCTCATGGTGTCATTCCTTATGAATCGGGGTGATATTTCCTTCGGTGATGCGGCTTCACGGTGGACCGGCCGGCGCGATGGCCGGCACGGGCTGAGAAGCGGCGGGGGCATACTCCCTTTCCAGCCGTCCGATCAGCCTGAGCAACCCATCCAAAATCGTAAGAGGGTGCGGCGGACAACCGGGTATGTACAGGTCGACGGGGACGACGCC
>DATGKC010000495.1:0-4038 GCA_035294845.1 Planctomycetaceae bacterium
GAGCCGAGTTTATGGAATGGTCGCCCATCGATGAGGTCAGGCTGCGAATTGACGGCGAAGCTCTCGTGGCCGCGGCTCGCGATTTCGTCGATCTCCCGTTCGACGATTCGCCGACCAGCCGCGAACGGCTTCGCATTTGCGTCGCGGAGCGGCTGGCGCGCATTCAAGACCATATCGAGCGCGACTGGCCCGGGTATTGGGATTTCGAGCTGGAATTAATTCGCGAGCAAATCGGCCTCGACTGCCATAATCCACGATTGGACGAATAAATGCGCGACTCACCCACGTTGGCCGTTGGCTTTGCCGTCATCTTCATTGCGGCTTTGTCCCCGGCCCATGGCGCCGAGTGGAAATATATCGTCCCGGAGATGAACGGCCGGGACGCGGGGGCCGTCTTGCCACTGGCGCGATCGCTTTTCCTTTCAGAAGCGAAGCCCGAAGATCTGCGCGAGGATGACGCTCCGTACCGGGGAAGAATGCGGCTGTATGCGCAGCTTCGTTACGGCGGCCCGAGCTCGATCAGAGTCACATTCGTCATCGACGAGCTGGACGACGGCACGGCCGATCTCTATGTCGACGCCAACCGTAATCGGACGATTGAAAAACGAGATCGAATCAACGGCGCAGCGCCCGACTGGCAAGTGCCGCTGGAGGCGGCGATGCCGCAGGACGACGTGGTCGATCTTTATCGCCGCCGCGTGTCGGTGCATCTCGGGGCGAGTGGCCGCACACTGGCTGTGGCGACGCTGGGATCGATGCAGGGGAGCGTCACGCTGGGCGACAAGACGTTTGCCGCCCGGCGAACGGACGGCGACGCCAACGGCTCGTTTGCCAATGCCGGCGATCGGTTATGGATTGACATGAACTCCGACGGCGAGTGGGATGCCTTCACCGAACAGTTTGAATTCGCCAACATTCTGCGAATCGCCGGCACGCGCTACGCTTCCCGAAGCGACGTGCTCGGCGATCGTTTGACGCTCGAACCGCTGGTGGGCAGCGCGTCAATCAAGATCGTGCTCCCGGAAAGCCTCAAGTCTGCCGATGATGCCACGATCGCAGTGACGCTCGTGGGCCGCGACGGCACGGCCGTCCTCGCGTCCGGGCAGAACAAGCCCACCGAGGTGCCCAGCGGCGAATATCAGATGCAAAGCGTCTACATTTCGTTCCCGGCAAAAGGAGACTCGCGCCGTTGGACTTTTTCCTTTTCGGCCGACTCCATCCGCCAGCCCCCGTGGCGTGAGGTGAAAACCGGCGACGTGCTGGAACTCGACCCGATCGGCAGCCTGGAAATGACGCTGCAAGTCGAGGGGAATAAGCGCGTATGCGCGCCCGGCGAAACGCTCGTCGTCCGACCGCGGCTTTACACGGGCGACGGATTGCTGATCAACTCGTGTTATTGGGGCGCGGAATCGACTGACGAGCGCAATCACTCCAAGTGCCGCGTGACCCTGGAAGAAACCGGCGATGAGGCCGCCGCGAAGCCTGTGCTGGCGAGTGGCCAATCGGGATTTGTCTGAGGGACATTTTGTCCCGCCCCGGTCCGGGTGCCGCGAACCGACCTGCCAGACGAGCTAAGAGTCAACGTGTGGTTTGACGCCGGCCCCTTGGGCGGCGAGCTCAGGGCCACGCGGGCAATGAAGGTCGGGCGGTGAGTGCGCGCCGAGTCGCGACTCAATGGCATCGCCGCTTGCGGCGCTGCGCCTCCCCCCGTCCACGGGGGGATTAAGGGGGGGCGTTAAGCCACTATAGACCTCCGTCGCGCGTTTCGGCACCAAATGAAACGCAAGTCCGCTGCCACCAAATCTCCGCTCACGGAGCAAGGGAAAGGGTCGGCGTTGGGACGTCTCCTTCCCGGCTCGCAGCGAGTGGTTTTGGCAGGAGCTTGAAAAAGCCTCGCGGGTTGAGTCCGCCGTCGCCGCGCAGAACCCCCCCTCGATCCCCCCGCGGGCGCGAACTCGAAAAAATGCGCCGGCACAGGTAGGACGCTTGGATCGGCAGACGAACGACGGGGCAGTTGCGTGTAGCGGAAGAATCTGATTCACCCGCCACACGAGGTGGCGGGGGTCATTGTCGTTGTCGCGGTTGGATCTAGCTCGATAATCTTCTTCACCTGCCGGACGAGCCGGCAGGGGTCTGCGTTTGGTTGGCGGCGCCTGGGATGACGATGCGCTCACAAATGCAGCACTAGGAGTTCGATCGAAGGCTTGCCAACCGGCGGGACGAAATGGAAACTGAACGGCGTTGCAATTTGTGCGGCAACAAGGGCGTCTCCTCAGTACGATTCTATGAGTTTTCCGCATGAGCGACGGCAAGCCTGAACTTCTTCGACGCGACCTGGCCCACCTGGTGCACCCGCTGCACAGCCCCAAACTGCACGCGGCCGCCGGACACGTGTGGGTCAAGGGCAGCGGCGCGATCCTTACTGACGCCGACGGCAAAGAATATATCGACGGCCTTTCCGGACTCTGGAACGTCGTTGCCAGGCATGGGCGAAAAGAATTGGCCGAGGCCGCCGCGCGGCAAATGGAGGTTCTTCCCTACACATCGGGCTATGCGGGAAGCTCGAATGTCCCGGCGATCGAGCTGGCCGAACGGCTCTCTCAAATTACTTATCCTTCGATCACTCGATTCTTTTTCACTTCCGGGGGAGGGGAATCGAGCGACACCAGCTTCAAGACGGCGCGTTATTATTGGCGCATGCGCGGCAAGCCCGAGAAGACGAAGGTCGTCTCGCGGCAATGGGGCTATCACGGCGTGACTTTGGCGGCGATGAGCGCCACGGGAATCAGCTCGTATTGGCCGATGTTCGAGCCGCGCGTCCCCGGATTCGTCCAGATTCCGTCCCCATATCCTTATCGCTACGTGGCTCCCGGCGGCGCGAGCCAGGGCATTGCGGCGGCAAACGAGCTGGAACAGGCGATCTTGCGCGAAGGCGCAGATACGGTCGCCATGTTCCTGGCCGAGCCGGTGCAGGGGGCGGGGGGCGTGATCGTCCCGCAGGACGATTACTTCCCTCGCATCCGCCAGATCTGCGACAAGTACGACGTGCTGTTCGTGGCCGACGAAGTCATCACCGGTTTCGGCCGCACCGGGAAACTGTTTGGCTTATCGCATTGGGGAGTCGAGCCCGACATGATCCTGTTCGCCAAGGCGATCACGTCGGGGTATTTCCCGCTGGGAGGCATTGGCATCAATGAGAAAATCGCTCAGGTTCTCGACACGGCAGAACAAACCTGGATGCACGCTTTTACCTACAGCGCGCACCCGGTCGGTTGCGCCGTGGCGCTCAAAACTCTTGAGATCGTTGAGAAAGAGGATTTTCCGGCGCAGGCCGCCGAGAAGGGGGCCTACTTGCTCAAGGGCCTGAGCGCGGCTCTCGCGTCACACCCGCACGTGGGCGAGGTGCGCGGCAAGGGCCTGATGTGCGGCATCGAGTTTGTGCAGGACAAGGGGACGAAGGCGGAATTTGCCCCCGCCGACCAGATCGGCAGCAAAGTCCACGCGGCCGCACAGAAGCGGGGCCTGGTCAGCCGCCTGCGCGGCGAGTCGGTCTTCTGCGTTGCCCCGCCGGTGATTACGCCTCATGCAACTCTCGACCGAATCGTCGAGATCACGGCGGGGGCGGTTAAGGATGTTCTGGGCTAACGAGATCGCTCCGCGATCGTGGAATTGCTAACCTGGAATATCGGCTCAAGATGACCGTGACCCATGGCGGTCGATTGCCCGCATTGTTTTACCTATGTGGTTCCGAAGGCCGACGGGCATTGCCCCGCCTGCCAGCAAGATACGCGCGATGTGGGCGCATGGGAACGCGAGCATACGACGGTCGTGATTGGCGAGCATTCGCATCTCCCCGAGATTTGCTGCGACTGCGGCGTACCTGCACGGCGCATCGTTCGAGTCAAGCGGTCTAAGCCGAACAAAGACGAAGCGGTCACGGAATACGTCGAGAGTCAGTCCGCCGCGCTATTGGTGCTGCTATTGGTCTTGCGTGTTTTGTTGGGACCGTTTGCGGCGATCATCAGTCAGTTCGTGGGG
>DATGKC010000496.1:0-5685 GCA_035294845.1 Planctomycetaceae bacterium
CCCTCGACCTGCTGGATTGGTGCCGCGAGCACCTCGGGTCTTCATTGACTGCGCAACGCAGACAAGCACTTCCCGCGATCGCGGAACAAAAATAGGATAATGCCTGCTCGCCGCCATTCGCGACTTTTGCACAGCCCAGGCAGAGCCTCGAGGGCCGTGCGCTCCGCAGGCAGAGCCTGGGAGCGAGAGCGACTTTTTGATCGCTTTCGTTGCGGACTTCAGTCGCGCTGGGCATCCGTTGATCACTCCTCCAGAGTCAAGGGCTTGCCCAGCATCTCCTTCCATTGGTTCTTCTGGGCATCCGTAAGCAGGGACTCGATTTTGCCCTCGTGCTCCCTGCGGATCTTCATGATTTTCGGCCTGATCTCGCGGGGATTGCCCCCCGATTGGGCCTCTTTGATCAACGGCTCGACCTTTTTCTGCAGGTCCTGGACGACCGCCATGAATTGCCTGCGTTGTTCGTCGGTAATCTTCAGGTCTCTCGCGATCGCCGCGTCCCCGTGCAGCAGGACGAACGCTCCCTCCTGTTGCAGTTCCAACTGCCGCAGGCGCTTGCGCTGGTCGTCGTTCAGGGCCATCTTGAGGAACGCGGCCAGTTTCTCCTGTGCCTTCGGGCGGTACGCTTTGAGTTCGTTCTCCCGCTCCTCTTGCTTCAAGCCATCGATCGACTGGAAGAGCTGCACCAGCTCCGGATGCAGTTCCTGAAGGTGTTCCTCCACCTTGGCCCGCTGCTCGCTGGTCAGCTTCAGTTCCTCTTGCACTTTGTCACGGAACACCAGAAACGAACCGCCGAGCTGCTGCGCCAGCCCCATTCGCGTCTCCTCGGGGATTTCCTGGGCGGTCGCTCGTGCGCAAGCGAGGCCCACGAACACACCCAAGCAAACAGTCACTCTCGACATGGCCTTCTTCCTTTCGCGATCGTGTCGCTCCGGGGGTTGGACGTGCCTCTCAGCCTAGAATCGGAAGGATCGGTTTCCCTCCGCTGCCCACTTCCACCGGCCGGCCGAAGCGGTCGGTGACGCGCGTTTCCGGGTCGATCCCGAGGCAATGATAGATCGTCGCCGCCAAATCCTGCGGCGTCACGGGATCAGACGCTGGAAACGCCCCCTGGCTGTCGCTCGCGCCGTAGTTCGCGCCGCCGCGGACTCCGCCCCCCGCGAAGACAACCGAGTACACATAGGGCCAATGTTCGCGTCCGGCCTGCTTGTTGATCTGCGGCGAGCGGCCGAACTCGCCAAACCAGACGACGAGCGTTTCGTCCAGAAGGCCGCGCTCAGCCAGATCATCGAGCAGCACGGCGTAGCCCCGGTCCTGAATCGGCAGAATGCCCTCTTTGAGGAACTTGAAGTTGTCCCAGTGCGTATCCCATGACAACGGGAGTGGCCCGGGATACCCGTCGAAGCCGACCGAATAGATGTTGACGAGCGGAACGCCCGACTCGACGAGGCGACGGGCCATGAGGCAACTCTGTCCGAAGACGTTGCGCCCGTAGCGTTCGCGGAGCTTGGGGTCTTCCTGGTCGATTTGCAGGGCGCGCTGCGTCTCGGCCGAGGCGATCAGATCGACGGCCCGAGATTGAAACGCATTCATGTCGGCGACCGCCGCCGCGCGTTCGCCGGCCTCGCCCGTGCGAGCGTTCAGTTGCTGCAGCAATTGCTCGCGCTGGCGCACGCGCGATGTCGAAACCCCTTCGGGCAGTTGCAGCTCGCGGAAGGCGAAGTCCTGCTGTTTGGGGTCGGGCCGCAGCCATAGCGGCTCGTATCGCGCGCCGAGGAACCCGGCTGTCTGACCGGGATACCAGATTCCGTTGACGCACGGATAAGGTAGCGCAACCCACGGCGTGGGCGACTCTCTCAACCGCGCGAGCACGGCGCCAAAAGGCGGATGGTTGTCGGGTCGCGGCCCGGCCAGGGCTTCGACGGTGTTGGGGAGCAGCGCCGGCTTCGTGCCGGTTAACGTGGCGTATCCCGCATTATTGTGCTGCGTGTCGTCGTGATGCACGGCGTGCACGACACAATACCGATGCGCCTGGGCCGCAGTCAGCGGAAGCAGCTCGCAAACCCGATATCCCGCCACGCTCGTCGCCACCGGCTGGAACTCGCCGCGAATCTCGGCGGGCGCCTCGGGTTTCATGTCAAATGTATCGTGATGCGAGGGGCCGCCCTGCTGGAAGATGACGATGCACGACTTTGCTCGTCCGCCGCGATGATCCTGCAGTGCCCCGCCCTGCGCGCGGCCCTCCCAGAGCGCGGGGAGCGAGAGACTACAGCTCCCGAGCGCGCCGAGTTGGACGACACTGCGACGACTGATTCTCATGGATGATTCTCTGCGTTGTTTTCCTGATTAACTAAAAAGCCCGCCCAGCGGCTCCCCCGTGTAGAACGAGTGCGGCCGCTCGTTGCTGTCCGGCCACGTGGCCGACCGCGGAATTCCCAGCGCCTGATAAATCGTCGCCGCCAGGTCATCCGGTCTTTGCGGATCGGTAGCCGGGCGTGCTCCATGTCGATCCGATGAGCCAACGACGCGGCCCCCCTGCACGCCGCCGCCGGCCAAGAACACGCTTTGCACGGCGCCCCAGTGGTCGCGTCCGGGAGCGGGTGTGGCCGCGTTAATCCGCGGAGTGCGGCCGAATTCGCTTGCCATGACGACGAGCGTGTCTTCCAAGAGGCCCTTGTCGTTGAGATCATCGAGCAACGCCGACAACGCGCGGTCGGTCGGGGGCAAGAGCAGGTCCTTCAGAATGGCGAAGTTCGACTGGTGCAAGTCCCACGTCGACGTCTTGCCCAAGTTGATCTGGACCAGCTTGACACCGGCTTCGACCAACCGGCCCGCCAACAGCATTGACCAACCGAACTTGTTGCGGCCGTAGCGATCGAGGGTCTTGGCGTCGGCATGGGCCACGTCGAACAGCGACCGCTGCGTGCCGGCGCTGGCCAGTAGCGACACGGCCTTCTGGTGGTGGCGATCAAAGCGTCCCGCCGCGGCCGATCGATCCAACTGCCGGCGCTGCCCGTCGAAGGCCGCCAAAAGCGTCACGCGGTCTTGCAGGCGCGCGAGCGGAATGTCTTCTGGCAGCAAAAGGCTGGGCGCCTGGAAAAGCGGTCCCTCGTGCTGGCCGTAGACTCGGCCGTCCTGCAGCCCAGTCCGGCCGTCGTAACACTGGGGACAGGCGCCCCATCCGTGATGGCAAACGGCAACGCATTCGAGAAACCACGGGTCCCAATGCGAGCCCAGCAACCCGGCAAACTGGCCGACTCGTGGAACAGTCCCGAGGTCCGTCCGGATCATCTTCTGCGGCAGCACCACGGCGGGCGGAAGATTGTGGCAGCCGCTGGCGGCGTAGTTGGCCAACGCAGCGATCGCCGGCCAATCGGTCGCCTGGGGCAGGTTGGGATTGAAACCGACCGGCAACTCCTGCCGGCCCGACAGGATGACTTGATGCCCCGACTCGTGTTCATCGGTTCCGGTCGTCAGTGAGCGGCACAATGCCCAGTGATTGCTGCGCTGCGCCAAGAGCGGCAAATGTTCGCTGATGAAGAGGTCTGGCGTGCGCGTGGCAATCGGGCTGAAGGGACCGCGCACGGTGTCGGGCGCATCTGGCTTGGGGTCGAAGGTGTCGATGTGCGACATTCCCCCCGAAGCAAATATGAAGATGACCGACTTGGCTTCGAGTCGCGGGACCTTGGAGTCGCCGGCAAAAGACCGCAAGTGATCCAAGTGGCCCATGCCAAGCCCGAGCAAACCAACCGCCCCGGCTTGAACAGCCGCGCGGCGGCTGAGAATCGGGTGAACCGGGCCGCCGGACTCACGACCGGGGGAATTTCCTCGATACGCCATCATGTCACCGACTCGCTCCGCTTACCCGCAGGCGCTTTCCAGGCGACTTCTCCACAGTAGACGCTTCATTTAACACAATGTCCAGAGAAGGCTGGCGCGTCAGCGTGAGAAAAGGAAACGTCTGTCGTTGTGTGGCCCGCGAACTTCGCAGCCGGGCAATGCCGCCTCCAGCGCCCGCCCGCCTGACTTGGTGATGCGGGTGTGCTCGACATTCAGTTCCTTCAGGCTTCGCATTTGCGACAGGAGTACGATACTCGCGTCAGAGACGTCGGTTCCTTCAAGACGAAGGAATTCGAGATTCCGAAGGTGTCGCACGTGGTCCAGTCCGGCGTCGGTCACGTTTGAGAACGCGAGATCGAGGCTCTCGAGGTCTGGCAGTCCGAGCACGCATGCCAGGGCTGCATCGTCAATCAACGGTCCAGAGGTCGCGAGAACGGCGCCGCCAAAGAGGCTGCGCCGGATGAGCGTTGCTTCGTCGACCCAGAAGATGACGTGCCACGGCTTATCGAAACATTCCATTTGCCTTTCTCCGACAAACTTACGAAGCCAATCGGGACCGCGCGGGTGAAATTGCACCGAGCCGTTGAAATGTTCGATCTCACGAATCGCGACGCGCTGCCGGTAGGCCGGTGCTCCGATCTGCATGCCGACCGCTGTTACAGCCAGGACCGCGGCCAAGAGGCCGATCCACAGCGGCCGCGGGAGCCGAAGCGCGAAGCCGCGCGCTTCTGGGGGCGGCGCGTTCGTGGGAGCTGTCAACATTCCCGCAGTCTACCGCCGCCGGAAGTACGAATGAATGCCAAACACGGAGGCGTCGGCCAAGCGATGGCCCCGTGGCGTGCGCGCTCAAGGTCAGAATTGTAGCCGCACCATTCGAGGCCATCGTTTGCGCTGGGCTCAATGCTTCGATGCAGAACCCCTTTCAGGGTTCGCGCGCCGTGGCAATCCAACCCAGGGTACCCGACTTTCGTCGGGAACCCTGGGCTGCGCTGCACTACGCTTTCAGCGTAGACGATCGGATTGGCGCAATCTGTCGTGGCTGATCGGCGTTCCGGAATTGACCGAGTGGTTATTCCCGCGGCTGCGAGCTGAGTCTTCTCGATCGCAGCTACGGCATGATCGGCGGATGATTTACCCCGCAAGGGGTTGCGCAGCGCAGCCCAGGTTTGGCCGATTTTTCCGGCCAACCCTGGGTCGCGAATTTTCTTTTATGCGTTTTACCCTGCAAGGGTTGCGCAGGTTCCCCGCACCGCGCAGTGCTGCGACCCCGATTGGGGATCCCGTCACCCGTCGCGACACTTGCGTCAGAGACGCCGGTCCCGGCTCAGTTGGATTCCGGCGCGGCGCCTGAAGTCGGGCCGGGAGAGTCGACCGTCGCCGCGCTCTCGCGGTCCGGAGTCGGGGTCGAACTCAGCCACGCGCCTGGCCTCAGGTCGCGACGATGCCACACCAACCAGACCGTCCCATTTTGTGATCCGGGCGGGCCCAGTGTTGCGTACTGCGCCCGGCGACCGTCGGCGGCAAACAGCTCTGCGTACCCGAGAACCACATCGCTGAACTCATTGTCGAACCTGGCGATCTGCTCGATGATCGGCCGATAAAAGACATTTAGTGGCCTGCTGACAGTCGTTGACGCGGCTTCCGGCTTTCTCCGCGAATCCAGCCAGCAGGCCGGTCCGAACGACAGCGGATACAGGATGGCCCACGAAACGACGACCACGGCGACCCAAAATAGGAATGGGCGTCGTTGTCTTTTAATGGGAGCAATCTCGTCTTTTGTAGGCATCGTCAAGCCTCTTCCGTTCGGGCTGAATTATCGGGTGAACCGGGCCGCCGGATGTGTCATGA
>DATGKC010000497.1:0-3852 GCA_035294845.1 Planctomycetaceae bacterium
GGTCCCTCTGAGGCTCCCGTCAGCCTCGCCTTCGCGCCCGCGGTGCGGAAGCGCCACACTGGTTGGAAACCCACGCCACCGTGGCGTAGGTTTCCCAACCTGCGACGCATTTTTTCCGGTTCATGCTCCCATGTGATTCAATCAATTCACGCTGGTACCGCGTGCGCGCGCACCCCGAAGGGCGTTCCATCCCAAAGCCCAAGGTCGCGCAGCGCACCTTGGGTATGAATCCCAGGCGAGAGCCAAGCCCAACGGGGTTGCATCGTCAATCCCCACACGAACCGTTCGTCCCGCTCGAACCCGTACTTTTTCAATAACCGCCGCGGCGCGTCTTGAAACGACTCCTGTTTGTGATGTTCTTCCGGGTTCTCTGGATGCAACGCCCTTGGGGTTGGGAATAACGGCAACTCGCAACCCAGGGTGCGCTGCGCGACCCTGGGCTTCGCGATGAACCCCCGTTGGGGTTTTGGGACTGCCTGGATCGTTACTACCCATTCGGAAGAATAGCAGCATCCGCCAAGTTCCAAAGCTGCGTAGTTGCGGGGCGGCCACTGTTGACTACGCAGCGCGACCGAACGCCGCAATCAAAACGATTCAAGAAGACAAATGACCGAGATTTCGCGGATACGCGCGGATTCTGCAAATTGAGCCGCGTGATGCTTATCCGCGCGCATCCGCGAAATCCGCCGTTTTTTCTTTCCGTCGGGCGGAGCTCCCTTCACGGTCACGGGCCCCACCAGGACGCTTTCGAGAAGAACAAGCGATGGAACCGCTCGGCACGCTGCGCCAATTGTGCCAGGTCGGATTCTCGATCGTTCCGAAAAGGCACGTTTTCTTTTTACATTCGCACCTTCTTTCGTTGCGCGGCGCGCATTTTGGCAGGATCTAATAGAGTCGGGCACAAGATATCGAGAGTTGCTAAACGCACGACATCTATATCTTCTCATGCCGGCTCGATTCGTAGCTTCCGCTGTCGCAGCACGTTTTTTGCAGGCCGCGTCGGCCTGCGCAAAGTCTCATTTCTATAAGGAGAAGCGGCAATGGCCATTGGGGAAGAACAAACCAGCACAATTGCGTCTGAAGTGACGACGGGCACCAGCAGCGCCGATGGTTCGCGCGATTCGGCCGACTCTGAATGGACTTCATTCACCGTCCCATCGAACTTCGGCATTAACAAAGAAAAGACTGTCATAGCTGTTCAGTCCGAGGCAGGCTCTGAACATAGCTACGATGTTCAATACGACGACTATGTGGAAGTCATTCCAGGAACACATATCATATTGCCCAGAACGATTAGAGCGCAAACGCATGCGCGCAGCAGCACGGGGCCATTCGGCGGCAGGGGGTGGGAGAAAATTAAGGTGACCTTTACGTATGTGCAGTTCAAGAACTGACTCACTTCAATCAGGGTGGAATTCTCGACACGTCATTTGGAGCGCCCGATGGCGCAGGAAAGCGCACAGGCTGGATTTCGCAGAAGTTGCAGAATGTCTCGCGTGCGTGGTCGATTGCGATCGACCCGACAAATCAAGACTTCGTTGTCGTCGGCTGGGCTTCAACCGATGAGTCGAAGGACCATTCTTGTGCGATTCTCCGCTTCAACAAAGACGGCGATCCGCTCACGACGTTCGGGATGGGCGCTGGGTACCTACTGGTTGCTGTCAACGGTCAGCACACCTTCGGAGATGGAGCCGCGATTGACCAACAGGGCAACATCGTTGCCGGCGGTTTTTGCGGCCCGGCAGACAAGTACGACTTCTTTTGTATAACATCGGATAGTGCAGGTAAGACGAATAAAGCCTTCGATCGCGAGCATGTCGAGATTCAGTTGCAGGTACTTAATCCGCGCGCCGCAGCGAAACTCGCGAGCCCGCTGCTGTGGCGCGTGATAAGTTGCTTTTGTCAAACATCGACGTCGAGCGTGCGACCGCGGTCGTTTTCGGTGTCGTGCGCTCGATGATGAGCCGCGGGCGACTCCAGGTCTTCGGTACCATGATCGTTCGGCTCGTCGCCGTTGCCGGCGTCGCCAGGTGCGCCGCGCGGAAGGCGGCCGTCGGCGTCCCGATCGGAGACCTGCCCGTGCGAAAAATCGCTCTCGATGTTGTCGTCGAGGTCGCGATTGCCAAGCCGCACCTCGTCGGCCACCAGTTTTCGCGCGGCCTGGTCGGCTTTGTCGCGGTCGACCTGGCCCACGGCGCGTTGCTGGCCGGCCGCCGCTGAACCGGCCAAGCTCATCGCCGGCAGGCCGCCTGCACCCAGGACACTCATGATTACCTCACTCTGAGGAATCGGCGAAAATCACGGCAGCATCGTTGTTGCGGCTTCCGTGGAAACTATACCTCTTTTTCACTTGTCGCGGAGCGCGAGTTTCTGCCCGCCGGCTATTTTGCCGACTTCGACACGGGGCTCAACCCGAGACTTGCTCGGTAGTTACCGCGAATCTTGGCTGTGCCGATCTTGTCAGCAATTTCGCGCCAGGCGGCGGCTGCCGACTTGAGCGCTTCTTCGGCCGTCTGAGACCCATCCAGAGCGCTGGTCAGGGCCGCAGTCAAGGCATGGCGAAATTCATCTCGTCCGATCACCGGCAGCTCGGCCACCAAATGCAGGTCGCGCAGACTCTCGGCGACCGCCTCGGCATAGCGCGTGGCCTCGAGATCGTCCAGACCTGGACCGACGATGGCGGCCGGGTCGCGCAGTTGAGATTCGCGGCACAATCCGATGATCCCGGGCGGAAACCCCGAGACGCAATCGGCTCCGCTGACTTTTACCAAGGCGTTCCAAGCGGCCTCGGTCTCGCGCGGTGAATTCTGGGTCGAGGCGCCCGCCGCACGCCCCGCGAATCCAGTTAGCGTCACCCGCGAAATGCCCTTGTCGGCCGAAGGCTCCCAAACGTGGCGCGTGCCATTGTAGATCTCGCGCGAGCCGGCCAACCGCGCAAAACCGATCGCCGCGTGTTCGGCGCGCTCGGCAGCGCGAGTCTCATTCGCGTCGACAAGCTCCGGGTTGCCGCTGCCTGGAACCTCAAACGTGATGGCGAGCGCCGCCCGACCGGAGAGAATTTCATTACGGCAATCAGCCGGATCGTATGTCAGCACATCGGGTGGCATTTTCGCCAGCGCGCTAAGAGCCGTCTTCAGGCCCTGGACGAATCCGGGACGGTCAATCAGCGGCTCTCCCGTTTCGATGTCGAAAAAAAGGGAATAGTGACCCGGATGCTGCGCGAACGACACGGCGCGCGCGAAAAACATCGTCGCCCGAAAATCTTCGCTCCACGGCTCGACCGCTGTGAGCCCGGGAGCCCATTCAGCCAGCGAGTCCAAAAGTCGCTGATGGTCGTCCCATGTTTGCGGCGGATTGAGCCCTGCCGCCTGCAGCAAGTCGTCGCGGTAATAGCAGACCAATACGGGACAGGAAAGGGGCAGGAAGATGCCGCGTCCCTTTTGAGACGCTAACTTCTCGCGCAGCCCGGCGAAGAGATCGTGCCACTGCAAGCCGTCTTGATTTGTGCGAAGGAGCGACTCGGGAATTGGGGCGAGGTTGCCCGATGAGGCAAGTTCACCCGCATGTGCCAGCGGAAAAACTGCCAGCGATGGCCGCTCGCCGTCTGACGCGGCCTCGAATGGCTCGGAAGAATCGACTGATTCCAGCAATTCGTACGACGCGCCGGTTTGAGCAACCCATTCATTGAGCGGCGCTTCCCAGGTTTCGCGGAAGGACGCGCGCGCGGGGACGGCAATTTGAATTTGCTGTCCGGAGAAGGGAGGGGTTTCGACGTCGTGGGTCGCCGCGTCTTCGTCCTTGCACCCGCCCAGGCCAGCCAACAGCAATACGGCGGTCCACGGCGCTCGTTGA
>DATGKC010000498.1:0-4929 GCA_035294845.1 Planctomycetaceae bacterium
GGCGCCGCCCCCCCCGGTGCGACTCAGGCGCCGCCTGCGACGCGCGAAGAGCTCAAGGGAGGCCGCGACGGCGGACAGAGCGGCCCCTTGTTCACGATGGACAAGCCCGAGTCGCAATAGCGCCGTCGTCCGGGGCGTCGAATACCGGCGAAGCCGCGGAAAGCGCGTCACGCACACAAACCTTACGGCCCGAAAGCCCAGGCTGACGGGCCGTTATTATTGCGCCAGTTGCCCCCGCTACGGAATCATTCCGCCGGGCAACGTCGTTCCGGTGCAATTCGCGTTTGGACCGAACCGATAACATCCACAGGTTCGCTCAACTTCCGGCGGGCGAAGCGTGTCGTCGCGCCGGAGAAACGGGAGCTTTCGCCCGGCGCGTGCCGGCATCCCCTCGTTCCCCTCCTGAGAAGCCTCTAATTCCCATGCCAAAGCTCGACAGTCAATCCGCGTCAAAATCCCGCCGACGGTTGTCCAGCGCTGTTCAGAACCCCCTCGAGACTTACCTTCGCGAAATCAACGAAACCGCGCTGCTCACCGCCGACCAGGAGAAGGAGCTCTCCCACCGCATCAATGACGGAGAAAAAGAGGCCCGCGACCAGATGGTGCGCGCCAACCTGCGGCTGGTGGTGAACATCGCCCGCAGCTACACCGGCAAGGGATTGCCGCTGCAAGACCTGATCGAAGAAGGCAATCTGGGCCTGTTGCGCGCCGTCGAGGGTTTCGATCCCACGATGAACACTCGCTTCAGCACCTACGCCAGCTACTGGATCAAGCAGTCGATCAAACGGGCGCTGATCAACTCGGCCAAGACGATCCGCATTCCGGCCTATATGGTCGAGCTATTGACGAAGTGGCGGCGGGCCACGACCAAGCTGGTCGACGAATTGCGACGCACGCCGACCCCCGAAGAAATCGCCGCCGAGCTGGGAATCGCCAAGAAGAAGCTGCGGATCGTCAAGAAGGCGATTCAGCTCTACAATGCCACGCCGCAGACCGAACAATCGGAGGCCGGCTGGTCGCTGGGCGAAATGGTTGCCGACGAGCGGAACAAAGACCCCGAAACCGAAATGCTCGAAAGCGACAATCTCAAGCACGTCATGCAAATGCTGGAAACGATGGACAGCCGCGAGGCGACGATTTTGCGCATGCGGTTCGGCCTGGATGACGCCGAGCCGAAAACGCTCAAGGAAATCGGCGAAACGCTGGGCCTCACGCGAGAGCGCGTGCGCCAGATCGAAAACGAGGCGCTCGACAAGCTGGGCGAGGGATTGATGGCCGAGTGATCCGGCGGGCGGCGACCGATCAGACGGATCGAGCGGCCGTCGCCTCGCATTTGACGCCTCGCAAGAGGGCCCACAGGCCTTTCTGCCAGGGGGCGTCGGCCGCGCCGAATCCCGCCGCCCGGAAATAGCCGAGCTGCGCATCGACCGTCTCGTGGCAGTCATCGCCGCTCTGCCGCGGCTGACCGAACTGGCCGACGTTTCGCATTTCCCATTTGCGCAGTGCATCGCTCATGGGCCCCGAGACGAGCCCTGCCTCGATGATCCGCTGCATGTGGGCGACCCAATTCCGGCACTCGGCGAGGTACCGGACGTCATCGGCCGGGCGAACTTCATCGCCGTTCATCAGGATTCCGCCCGGCGACAGGGCATCGTGGCAACGGCGATAGAAGGCCGCCTTTTCCTCCGGAGCAAGGTGATGAATCGCCGACATGCTGACGATCGCCGCGGGAGTGCACGGCAATTGGCCTGACCAATCGTCCTGCAAACGGGCTTCGACCAGAGCGGCCCGCTCGCCGTAGGGCTCCAAGCGCGCGCGGGCCAACTTGAGAAATGCGGCCGACTGATCGACGAGCACCGCCCGCGATCGCGAAAATCGCCGCAAGATTTTTTCGGCCAATCGTCCCGACCCGCCTCCGGCGTCGACAAAGAGGCAATCGGAGCCTGTGTCGAGCGGCAACAGATTCACGATCGTCTCTTGCAGCTCGACGTAGTGCGGATGAATGTGCACGGCTTCCGCATCGTAACCGGCGGCCAGGTCCGATTCGTTCCAGCGATAATCCGGCAGGTCTTGAAGGTCAGGCTGCGAATCCATCATTTTCGCACGGCCTCCATCGTGTCGAGCATCTCCATCAAATCCTTTTTCGAGTATTCCGGTCCCAGGCGAGTTTCGTCGCATGACAAACTGTGGCAAATGTCGCGCACCATGCCCAGGTCGAGCTCGTTCGTTGGGCCGGTGCAGGTGAGGGCGCCGGCCGCGATGCCCGACGTCGAACGCCATTGAAACGCCGCCATGGTTCTATCGTCGATCACCAGAATGCCCTCGAGGCTCGCGCCGAATTGCGTTTCGACGGAGGTCGCCATGCCGTGGGGAAACAGGCCGACCAGACTCAAGAGGATCTGATGCCGCCGCAGCGCCCGATGCGACATGGTCCAGCGAAAATCGTCGGTGCTGGCGCGGTAGCTTTCGGCAATCAACCTTGTCGGCGAGAGCTTCAACTCCGAGGCGATCAATGCCAAACTGTCTCTCGACGTTTCCGGGACTTTGTACGGAATATGGATCGAAAGCTCCACGTCGCGACCCTTGAACTCGATGGTCGATTTTGCCGTCGATGAATCGGCCTTCTCGATCAACTCGGGCGGAAGCTTGAGCGAAAGCGGCCCGATCCGACAATCGTACCAGCCCTCGGTCTTCCCCGGCGCTTTGAGCTCGGCAACCGGCACGCTGGGAATCGTCACGTGATTTCTGGCGACGATATAAGCCCACCAGACGTGCGGCGACCACCAATAACCAGCGGCGGCAACCGCGGCCAAAATGCACATCGAGCCCGCGATTTGCCGTTTCGTTGGACGCCGTCGCATTGTTGCTCCCGTCTGATCGAACCTACGCCGATGCCCTGTCAGCCGTTTGCCTTAGTCGTCCGCTTTTTCCTGAATACTGTCGACGAGATAATTCCGCAGCCGCTTGGATTCAAATGTTTCGCGTCGTCCATCGGCCGCGCGCACGACGAGGGCCGCTCCCCCCGGAACCTCTTCGATCAAGGCGAAACCCCTCGCCGGACCCAGCACGCTCACCGCCTTGGTGTAACTGTCGGCGATCGTACAGTTCCGGGCGATCACCGTCACGCTGCTGCGATCGACCAGTCCCACTCCCGTCCTCGGATCGACAATGTGTGAGTAGCGTTTGCCTGCCAACTCCACAAACTGAAAAGCATCGCCGGAGGTGGTGACGGCCGCGTTCTTCAAAACAATGTAGCGGCTGGGCTCGTCGTCGGCTTCCAGCGGGGCGATGCCAATCCGCCAACCTTCTTTGCCGGGCGGACGATCACTGACGCCAATGTCGCCGCTGCCGTCGATCAGGGCGCTCGCAATGCCGCGCTCCTTGAGCAGCGCCAGCACTTCGTCGATGGCATAGCCGACCGCGATGCCTCCCAGATCGATTTGCATTCCCTTCTTCAACAGCTCGACCGTTCCAGCCGGCTCGTCGATGCGGATGTTGCGGAACCCGACGAGATCGAGCGCTGCAGCCAGTTCTTCGGCATCCGGGTACGTCCTTGTCTTGCGGGCTCGGCGCCAAAGCTTGACGACCGGCCCGACCGTCACGTCAAAAGCGCCGTCCGATTTTTTCGAGAGTTCCAGCGAGCGCGACAAGACGGTCAGCAAATCGCGGCTGACCTTGACGGGCATGCCGGTTCCGGCGGTCCGGCACAACAGCATGAGCTCGCTCTCGGGCTCGTAATCGCTCATGATGCCGTTGAGATGCTTGATCTTGGCAAAGGCTGCACGAGCCGCCGCGTTTGCGGAGTCCTCATCCGGGGCGTATAATACGATCCGGAAGGGCATGCCCATCTGAATCTGCGTGAACTCAAACCGTTCGGGAAGCCGATCTGTCGTCTGCCCGAGCATACAGGTCGCGAGCAGCCAGGCGTGTACGAGCATTGTTGCTATCGAAGGCGTTAGCAGTTTGAGGCCACTTCGCGAGTTGGCGCGATTGATTGCGACGCGGGTTGGCGCGATTTGTCGCGACCTTTTTTAGCGAAATTCTTGCGCGGAGTCTTTCGTCAATGACTAATGTAGGACGGCCGGCCCGGTTTGCACAAGTTGGAGTTCTCGGCGCCGCCTGCCTTACGGTGCTGCTGGCCTGGTTCTCTGGAACCAATGGCGAGATTAAATCGGCGGATAGTCCCGCGTCCAAGGTTCCGCCGGCGGTCCCCAATCCCGACGCCCAGGCCGCGACGCAGGCCCAGATGAAAAACTACACCGAGGCGCTGGCCGGCACCGATGTCACGTTCGACATGGTTCCCATCCCGGGCGGGGAGTTCGTGATGGGAAGTCCTGAAGGAGAAATCGGGCGGGGCAACGACGAATCTCCGCTGCACAACGTCAAAATATCGCCCTTTTGGATGGGCAAGTACGAAGTCACGTGGGACGAATACGATATCTTCAGCTACAGCCTCGATGCGAAGCGCCGCGAGCTGAAAAAGCTTCCTGCGTCCGAGCGTGACAAGCTCGCCGACGCCGTGACGAAGCCCACAAAACCCTACACCGACATGACGTTCGGGCTGGGACACGACGGTCAACCGGCGATTTGCATGACCGGACTTGCCGCGAAGACGTATTGCGAATGGCTTTCCGCCAAAACCGGCCGTTTCTACCGATTGCCGACCGAAGCCGAATGGGAGCATGCTTGCCGTGCCGGCACCAAGACCGCCTACTCGTTCGGCGACGATCCGGCAGAGATCGGTGAATATGCCTGGTACGTCGATAACAGCGACGGCAAGCCCCACAAAGTAGGCAAGAAAAAGCCGAACCCGTGGGGCCTTTATGACATGCATGGCAACGTCTGCGAGTGGTGCCTCGATCAATATTTTCCCGATGCATACGGGAAGCACTCTGCCGCGAATCCCTTTTTTCTCGTAAAGAAAGAGTA
>DATGKC010000499.1:0-11978 GCA_035294845.1 Planctomycetaceae bacterium
TTGCCTTTTCGGCATACGCCAGACTCCTTTCCGGCTGAGGTGTTCTCGGCTGGGCCACGAAGGAGTCTGGCTATTTCATTTACCTAAATTGTGTAAACCCCAATTCTTGACGCGAAAAAATCCTTAACGGCGTTGCCCGACGGGGTTGCATCAAGGAGCACATTTCAATGCCGCAGTCGCTAGCGCAAATCTACGTGCATCTCGTGTTTTCGACCAAGGACCGACGGCCGTATTGCGCTGCGCGACCCTTATTGTTGTCCCCCTGTGATGCAGGTTCCAGCAAGCAGCGGCTGCTGGGTCTACCAATCCCAGAGCAGCCGAGGCTTGCGGCTGGGAACCTGCGCCGCGCGATTTTTTCGATTTTTCGGCCGACGGAATTGGCCCGCCGGCAATGACTCTGTGGATTGGCGTCTTTCTTCCGAAAGAAATGGATGCAAGACACGCATCACCCCGTCACGAACCGGCGACCCAATCGCTTTGACGATTTGCCCAGAATTTCGGGCGGGGTGATGTGCTTTGACCAACAACGAATCACTCAGATGCAGCTGCTTTCACGGCTCTGCGATAAGGTTTTCGCCCGGTCAAAGCTTGCGTGTCTTGCTTTTGGAAAGTTGCCGCAAACGCTTTCGCATTTCATGGAGATGACAGGCATGGGAGTTCCAGCAGCGGATTTCGCAGCCTATATCGGTATCGACTGGGCTGATGAAGAACACGATGTTTATATTCTGGCTGGCGACCAATTGGTTCCTGACGAAGTTCCTCTCGAACAGTATCCGGAGGCCATCGACCATTGGGCGACTCAGCTCCACAAGCGGTTCGGCGGGCAGCCCGTGGCGGTGTGCTTGGAGCAGGCCCGCGGAGCGCTGATTTACGCTTTGCAAAAGTACGATTTTCTGGTGTTGTTTCCTATCAATCCCAAGCAGTTGTCCTGTTTCCGTGAGGCTTTGGACCCCAGCGGCTCCAAAGATGACCCGCTCGACGCGCGCCGCCTGGCCGAGTTCTTGCGGAACTTCCATACTCAGTTGCGCCCCTGGCGACCAGACGACGAGATCACCCACTCGCTGCGATTACTCACGGAAAGCCACAGAAAACTCGTCGATCAACGCACGGCGATCGGCCAGCAACTGCGGCAGGCCCTGAAGGAGTTCTTTCCACTGAGTCTCGAATTCCTGGGAAGCCAGCAGATCTGTGCCCCCTGGTTTTTGAAACTGCTGGCAAAGTTCAGCACCCTTACGGACCTGCAGCGGGCCTCGACGCGCACGCTCCAGCGTCACTTCCCGAGTCGACGGACGACCGTCGACGATGCCGGTGATCCACGCATCGCCCGCATTCGGCAGGCTGTGCCGCTGGTCACCGACCCGGCGCTGCTGCTGGCGGGACGGATGCTTGTCCGCAGCCTCGTCCCGCTCCTGGCGGAGGTCAATCAGGCCATCCAGCGCTACGAGAAAGAAATCGAGAAGCTCATGGCCAAGCACCCGGACGCGGCGATCGTGCGATCCTTTCCCGGCGCCGGGGCCGCACTCGCTCCACGCTTGATCGCGGCGCTCGGCACCGAGCGCGAACGCCTGTCCGACGCCAGCGAGCTGCAGGAGCTCTCAGGCATTGCTCCGGTGACGGTCCAGAGCGGAAAGTCGCGCAAGGTCCGGCGGCGCTACGCGTGTCCGAAGTTCCTCCGCCAGACGTTCCACGAACTGGCCGATCATTCCCGCCTCCGATCGACCTGGGCCAGAGCCTTCTACGACATGCGCCGAAAGGCGGGCCACCGTCACCACGCCACCCTCCGCGCCCTGGCATTCAAGTGGATCCGGATCATCTTTCGCTGCTGGAAGGATCGCACCATCTATAACGAACAAACGTACCTGCAGGAACTGCGAAACAAAAACTCCCCGATTCTCAAATTTATCCCCGCAATCCCTTGACGGAACAACTCAGATGTCTGGGCTTTGGGATGCGCCCCCCTTGGGGGCGTTGCTTACACTCGTCGAGAATTCCCAGAGATCGCTTGTGCCTATTTCGTTGTTCGTTGCTCAAGACGACTGGATTTGCATCAGCGATTCCATCAGTACACGTTCGCAGCGAGATCACGACGTCCACGCGAGTCGCGCTGGTTCGCCGCGGCGGCCGGCGACGATGGCAGCCTGGCCGAATTCCCGGCCGAGATTGAGTCCCTCATCCACGCTCAGGCCCATGACGAGCAGACTCGGTTCGGCAGGCCAGTTTCCGATTCTTCCCACGCCTCTGCCGTGAAAAACGACGCAAGACATCGCGCGCAATCGCGCCTCAAGGTCGAGCATCCGGCTGGCATTCTCTTGGTCTGACAAAGCCTGCGAAAGCGGATTGCAGGCTGTGATGTAGACCCAGTCGTGGGCGCCGGCCTCACTCAGCGCGCGGTCCAGCTCCGGGCTTTGTTCTCCGCAGCAAATTCTGAATGGACCGCCGGGGGCATCATCGACCCAGTAGTCGGTCGCCTCGTAAATGTCGCGGAATGAAAGGCGGGTCAAAAATGACTGGATCATGTGAATGCAACGCGATTTGAGGCGAGCGGTCGGATCGCGAAAGACTCGCGGATTTCGGAGAAACCCGCCTACACATTATGCTGAGTCACCCGCCGAATTTTCTATCGAGCCGCCGGCGATGGTAGGCCAGCCGCTCGGCAGGGGACATCCGCGCGAAATCGGGCTTCGAGCTATCGCAACTGTCGTCAGAGCGGGCAGGGGAGGGGGGGCGGACGGCGTCAAGAAACGCTTTCTGCGGCTTGCCATCGACGGGTGCGGACGGTGCGCCGACGCTTGTTGAGCTGCCGGCATAACTGGCGACGCCGGCCGTATGCTGCAAGTCGTCTTGCAGCGGGCGGTGCGCTGGGATGCCCAGCTTTTGCAACACGGCGTGATAGGCCTTCACGGCTTCGACCGGTTCCAGGTGTCCGTCGGCGATCAGCCGCAGGAATTCAACGAACGCGAGTTGGTTTTCGGCATTGTTGATCTTGCGCCCGAAAAGAGCCACGCGGGCGCCGTATTGTTTTGCATCGTAGAGAAGTTGAAATGCGTCGCGCGTCGTTCCCGCTGAGCCGCCGAGAATGCCGACGACCAGGTGCGGATCATAGGCGACCAGCTCTTCCAGCGCCTTGGGACCGTGATAGACGATCTTGAGGAATAACGGGCGGCCGGCGGCCGCGACACCGGCCAGAGCGCGGGCGATCGCGTCGTTGATGAATTCTCCCAATTTGTCGGGCGCGACAGCGCCCGGGACGTTTGGGTCGAAGACTTCGAGAAAGTAGCGAAACCCCTTGCGCTCGGCCTCTTCGCGGAAGAGTTTAAAGTGTTCGAGCGTGCGGCGATCGAGATCGACGTCGTTATTAAATGTGACGGAGTAAAGCCCAAGGTTCGCTCCGCGCTGCTTTTCGTCCGTTTCGCAATCGAGGTGGCCGCATTGAATATGATCGAGCGAGGCGGTGCGAAAGGGGCGCGCCGCCGGTTCGTGCAGGTTGCTCCCGCGCAAAATGTGGATGTCGGTAGTGTCGTTGGCGCGTGCAGCGGGGGTGACGGGCGAGTTCTCGAACAGGCGCTCGCGGATTGCAAGCTGGTCGCTGGTGCTGGCCGACATGAGCATGATGTCAACCAGCTCCGATCGGGTAATGATGCGGATCTGCTCGCGATATTCTTCAAGCGTGCGGTAGCGGTGTTCGCGGTCGTGCCGCTCGGGCGAGAGGCCCGGCGCGCCCACGCCCAGCGCCATGTCGGCGTCCTTGGCGTCGGCGAGGATGAACTCGTTGCATCCCGACGGGTCGGCATGAATGGCGGCGAGTTTGCTATCGAGAGATTTTTGCATTACTTCTTTACATGCGATTCGAAGAACTGCGTCGCCTCGCGCTTTGAGATGGTCCCGTCGGCGACGCCAAGAGTCAACGTCTCCAGCTCCCCGTCAGTTGCCGCGAGCCGGAACGCATTCAGTTCGATGAAGACTTCAGCGACCGCAATCGAAACACGCTTGTTCCCGTCGACGAAGGCATGGTTCTTACACAGGTGAAAAAGATATGCGGCCGCCAGGGCGGGCAGTCCTTCGTGAAGGTACTGTCCTCCGAAACGAGCGGCGGGCGTCGCAACGGCCGATTCCAATAGCCCGCGATCGCGAAGCTCGTAAGTCCCGCCGTGTTGCTCGATCCCGCGGCGATGAATCTCGATAACTTGATTGACGGTGAGGAACACCGGGTCGGCGGTCATTGCGACAGCCGTTTGAGCAGTTTGCGCCGGCGCTTCATGACTCGATTAACGCAGGCGTCGAACTCTTCCTGAGTTACACTCGTCGATTGCATCGGGCTGATGATCAGCGACCCACTGGAAACCGTAAGCTGCACAGAGTCTCCGTCTTTGATCCCCAGGAGTTCTAAGATCGGCTTATCGAGCAACAGCGCCGTGCTGTTCCCCACTTTTCGCAATTGTTTGATCATGATCCATTCGCCTCCGTTACACCAATGTTATTCCGAATAGGAATGCGGGTCAAGATCATAGCACTTTGGCGAGCGTCTCCTTCAGCACGCCGGCTGAGTTTTGCAGTGCGATTTTCTCTTTGGGCCAGAGCTCGATTTCGATCGTTCCCAAAACTCCCTTGCGTCCTACCACCGTGGGGACAGAAATCGCCACGTCGCGCAAGCCATAGGCGCCCGATTGCAATGACGAGACTGGAAGGATGCGGCGCTGGTCGAGAGCGATGCTGTGAATGACGTCGGCGATCGACACGCCGACGGCAAAACCGGCTCCCCCTTTTTTCTTGATGACCTCGGCCCCGCTGCCTCGCGTTCGTTTCTCGACTTCGGCCACCAGCGCCGGCGTGACGCCGGGGTATTTTTCGAGCGGCAGCCCGCCGACTTGTGCGTTCGACCAGATCGGCACCATGCTGTCGCCATGCTCGCCGAGAATCGTCACCGCCACCTGCGTCGCCGGCACGTCGAGACGAGACGCCAGCAGGCTTCGCAATCGCGTCGTGTCGAGAACAGTGCCCAGGCCGATCACCTGCGCGGCGGCAAGGCCCAGCTCGCGGATCGCCAGATACGTGAGAACATCGACGGGGTTGGAGACAACAAAACAAATCGCGTCTTTCTTAAGACCGGTCTTTTTCACATCGGCGAGAATATTTCGGAACAGGGCCACGTTGCGATTGATGAGGTCGAGCCGGCTTTCGTCCGGCTTACGGCGCAGGCCCGCCGTAATCACGACGACATCGCTGTCGGCGACCGCAGCCGTTCCGGCAGACGTAATCTTCTGGTCGGCCATCAGGCTGGCGCCGTGCAACAGGTCGAGCGCCTGACCTTCGCACTGCTCCTGATTGACGTCGATCAGTGTGATCTCGCGGACAATTTTTCCCGCCTGCAGGGCGAAACCGGCGCACGAGCCAACCAGCCCGCCTCCCCCGATGATGCTGACTTTCATGATCTATCTCCCGGTTCGGTTATTTTGCCAAGGCCGCGAGCACTTGTTGCGTGATGGTTTTGACGAGCCCTTCGATGTCGCTTGCCGCGGGGAGCGTCGTGCTGCCGGCAGGCCGCAGGTATCCGGCGAATGCGGGAGGAGGCTCGAATGCGCGCGGCTCGGGAAGCGCCTCCTTATATCCGTCGCGGAAGGCCGTGTTGCCGCACAGGTCGCAATCTTCGACATGAAACCGCGGATCATCGAATCCCAGTCGCTTCTTCAGGTCCAACAGCTCGCGGGAACGCTGTTCGTCGAGGTAGGTGATGCCGCCGATTTGCCTGGCGAGAATCAATATGCGGCAGTAAGCATCGACGATTTCCGTCTTCCAATAAGCCTCTTCCAGCTCTTTACCGAAGCTGACAGTTCCGTGGTTGGTGAGAATGATGCAGTTGGTCCCGGGCTTGAGAAAAGGGAGCACGGTGTCGGCGAATTTCTGCCCTCCCGGAGTTTCGTAGGGAGCGAAAGGGATCTCGCCCAAAAAGACTTCGATCTCCGGAAGCACGCATTGCGGGATGGGCTCTCGCGCGACGCCGAACGCGGTGGCGTGCGGCGGATGGCAATGCACGACGGCCCGCACGTCGGGTCGGGCCTTCATGATCGCCAGGTGCAGCAGGATTTCGCTCGTGCGTTTGCGTTTGCCGGCAAGCTGGTTGCCGTCGAGGTCGACTGCGCACAGATCATCGGGAGTCATGAAGCCCTTGCAGATCATGGTCGGGCTGCACAGCACCTCGTTGTCACCCACGCGATAGGAGATATTGCCGTCGTTCGCGGCGGCGAAGCCTTTGGCATACACGCGGCGGCCGATTTCGCAGATCTGCTCTTTGATCTTGCGGTCGTTGATCCCCGAGTTCCATTTGGTCGGCATGTGTCGATTCCTTGATTCGTCCCGCGGCTTGACCGCCGGACCCTGTGAAGTTACAGCGGTTCGAATTCGAGAGTATCCAGAATGGCGGCGTTGTACGCGTCGATCGGCTTTTGCTCGGGATAGAACGGGGCGGCGGCCTCGGTTCCCTCGCTGACGGCGATTCGCGAAGAAAGCCCCGCGCCCAATTCGTCGAACACGACGATCGGCTCGCCGCGACCGGCGACCTTACCGGCAATTCCATCGAGCGTGAGGGGCACCGCCAAAAGCCAGGTCGCGCCGCGCACCGTGGCGTGACTTTTGTTGAGCGTCACTTTGCCGATCGTTTCAGCGACTCGCATGGTTGATTCCTCGGAGGAACCCGCCGCACGCTGCGGGTTCCGGTTCTTTTGTTTTCAAGATCACGTTGATAGAAATGCTTTGAGCAGCGATGTCAGCTCGTGAGCGCCGATGCCACTGGTGTCAATGGCCAGCAGATTGGCGTTCAGAGTTCTTTTCACGCGTGCGACCGCCGCCGTCCCACTCACTGCCGCGGCTCGAACGCGGTCGTTGCGGTTCGAGAGACAAGCCAGAACCTCCGGCTGATCGGTGACAACGACGATGCGATTGGCTTCGCCGCGGCACAGGGCGCTAATCGCCTGCACGGCGGCCTCGCCCGGAAGGCCCGATAATCGCACTTCGCACGTGATGCCGAGCCGTTGGAGATCATCAACGGCGGCCGACACCTGCGGCGTCGATGCCGTAGCGATCAGCAGGAAGCGTAGGGCGGTTGCGACCTTTTGAGACGATTCGCGCACAATCGTAATGCCGCGATGGTGCACGAAATCGCGGGCCGACGGCGTGAGTATCGCCTTGGGGCCGATGCGCACTTGTGCTGCACCGGTTGTCGTTTCGCTCAAAAGCGCCTGCGTAATCACGGTCTGCTCGATTCGAACTTCCGGCACTTTCGGATTTTGGACCTCAGCCGCAGAAGCGCTCGCCGGCCCGCTCGCCGAAGACGGCGGTGACCCGTTCGTCTCCAGACGCTCCAGGACGCGCTTCACAATGAGTTCGAATTGTTCGGAAGTCACGTTCATGAATCGGCGATCCCGATGACCGCCCAGCGGATCGGCGTATTCTCTTGACCTACGATGTCGCGCACGGCCGCGCCGTCGGTGGTGAGCATCACGGTGTCTTGTTTGCGGCTACCCAGATTGTCGATCGCCAACTGCGGATCGCCGTCGGCGCCGCCGCGCGAATCCAGCGGCTGCACGAGCAACAGCCGCCAACCGGCCAGCGTGTCGTGCTTAAGAGTGGCGGTTGCTCGTCCGATGACTCGGGCCAATTGCATGAAATGCCGACGTTTCTTTGAATGCGAATTCTTCGGTTAGATCACCCGTAGATCGTCGACCAGCGTGCAGCGGCGCTGGCGCGTGAAGGTGAGGGGGCTTGTGACCCCTTCGCCCGTGGGAGTGGCGATGCTGTACGACAAAAATCCTTCCCCACCCAGTCCCAGCCCCGCCATGCAGGGTCCATTCTTGATGAACAGCGTCGTATCCATCTCGCGCCCCATGACCGTCATGTTGCGGACGTTGCGGGAATGGATGATCGCCGTGTGGCGAAAATTGTGCTCGTACTTCTTGGCCAATTCGACTCCCTGCCGGAAGTCGCGGATGCGGATGAACGGCACAAAGGGCATCATTTGCTCTTCGCTGACGAAAGGGTTTGACTCGTCCGTCTCTCCGTAGAGCAACTGCGTGCCGGCCGGGGCGCGGACGCCGATGAGCTCTGCCAATGCAGTGGCGTCTTTGCCGATCAGGTCGCGGTTGAGAATGGGGTGATCTTTTCCCGGCTTAAAAGCCAGCGACGAAAGTTGCTCCACTTGGCGGCTGTCGAGCTGATATCCGCCGTTGCGCCCCACGGCTTCCATCAGTTTCGTGAAGATCGAATCGATCGCGAAGACTTCCTTTTCTCCAATGCACAAGAGGTTGTTGTCGTAGGCGGCGCCTTTCACGATCGAACGGGCGGCGTTATCGAGGCAGGCCGACTCGTCGACCACGACCGGCGGGTTGCCCGGGCCGGCGACGATGGCCCGCTTGCGGCTTTCGAGAGCCGCGCGGGCGACCGCCGGCCCTCCGGTCACGCACAATAGCCGCACTCCACGATGTTCGAAAATCGCAGCCGCCGATTCGAGCGTCGGCTGTTCGACGATCGTAATCAGATTTTCAAGCCCTGTGGCTTCGTAGATCGCCTTGTTGAAGCGCCGCACTCCTTCGGCGGCGATGCGCGCGCCCCCCGGATGTGCATTGACGACGAGCGTATTTCCACCGGCGACCATGCTGATCACATTTCCCGCCAAAGTGGGAAGCGAATGGGTCACGGGCGTAATCGCCCCGATTACGCCGAACGGCGCGTATTCGGTAAGAGTCAAGCCGCGGTCGCCCGAGAGGCAGTCGGTCTTGAGAAACTCAACACCCGGGACGAGTCTCACGATTTTGAGCTTCTCGATTTTGTGATCGAGCCGTCCGATTTTGGTTTCTTCAAGTTCAAGCCGGCCGAGCTCGTCGGCCTGCTCGGAGGTGATCTTGCGAACGCAGTCGATGGCCCGGCGGCGGTCTTCGAGGCCCCGCTCGGAAAGCTGGTGAAAGGCATCCGTCGCCGCCTCGACGGCCTGATCGACGGTTTTGAACACGCCCCAGGCGCCGTCGCGCGACTTTCCGCTTGAGGCTACGTAGGGCCCGCGCCCCAACTGGGTCAGCACTTCCTGAACGACCTGGCGAATCGCCGCTTCGGTTGCCTGCATTGGATTTATGCCTTTTTATTGAAGGTTTCACGTCGGCGCGCACTGCGCTCAATCGCGGATTGCACCGACGTGCCGCGTTCATGTGTTCGTGTTAAAAATGGTTTTTGCTCCGACCTGCACCTGATCGACGATGCCGATGATGGCCGCGTCCACCGGCAGCGATTTGGTCTCGGGCGTGTAGCGGGCGCTGGAGCCTTGCACGCACAAAACAACCTCTCCTTCGCCGGCGCCAACCGTGTCTACGACGACGAACGACCGGCCGGTGGTCTTGAGGCTGCTTTGATCCTTCTCATCAACGCGCAGAGGCTCGACGATGAGCAGCTTCTGGCCCACCATCGACGCAACTTTCTGCGTTGAAACCAGGCTGCCGGTGATGCGGGCAAGAAACATTCGTCAACTCCCCTCCAGGGCCTGAGCCGTCTGCCGTGCGACCACGATTTCTTCATTGGTGGGAACGACCCAGACTTGTGTCCGGCTGCGGTCAGCCGAGATGCGGGCCTCTCCTTTAGCCCCCCGATTGAGCTCGTCATCCAGAACGATGCCCGCCCAGTCCATTCCCGCGCAGACGCCGCTGCGCACGAGCTTGCTGTTCTCGCCGATTCCCCCGCTGAACACGATGGCGTCGGCGCCTCCCAGAATTGCGAGATACGCCCCCAGATACTGGCGAATCGACGCGATGAAGACGTCGAGTGCCAGTCTGGCCCGCGCATGTCCCTGATCGGCGGCCTGTTCGAGGTCGCGTACGTCCTGGCTCAATCCGCTCAAGCCCAAAAGACCGCTTTTGTTCGACAGCTCCTGCAAGAGTTGGTCCAGCGTCTTGCCGGTGGCGCGCATCAGCACGGGGAGCGCGAACGGGTCGAAATCGCCGACGCGGTTATTGTGAGGCAGTCCCGACTGCGGGCTCATTCCCAGGCTGTTGGCCAGCGACGCGCCGTCTTTCACGGCGCACAGCGAATTGCTGCCGCCGAGGTGACAGGTCACGAGTTTTAAATCATTTCGCCCCAGAAGCTGCGCCATTCGTCCTGAAAGAAAACGATGACTGGCGCCGTGATATCCCCAGCGGCAAACCTCGTAGTCGGTCTTCCATTCATAGGGGACGGCGTAAAATCGGTGGGCGTCGGGAATCGTCTCGTGAAAGGCCGTCTCGAGCGCGGCCACCAGCGGGATTTCGGGAAACGCCGATCGAAGCTGGCGCATCGCTTTGGCGTACATGGGATTGTGCGCGGGCGCGATTTCCGAGAACTTCTCCATCGTGGCAAGCAATAATTCATCGACGATCCGCACGCCGGAGAGCCGTCCCGCAAAAACCGCTTTGAAGCCGATCGCCGCGACTTCCGACGCCGATTCGATGCACCCCCATTCGGGATGCATGAGCTGCGCGAGACAAATGCCGACCGCCGCCGCGTGATCGGGAACGGCGAGCGTGACTTCTTCGCGGCGCTTGCCGATTTCGACGCAAGAGACGCTTTGTGCCTGTCCGATGCGGTCGATGCTGCCGCGAGCGAGTTGCTCTTCAGCCGGGAAAGCGAACAGCCTGTACTTGAAGCTGGTCGATCCGAGATTCGCAACGAGAACCTTCATGCTTTTACTTCTTGAAAAAAGCCTCGAGGACTCCCTTTTCGGGGCGGGCGATGACATGAGCGCTCACCAGGTCGCCCACCTGCTTGGCAACCTGGGCCCCCGCATCGACGGCCGCGCGCACGGAACCCACATCGCCGCGAACGACGGTCGTGACGAACGCGCCGCCGATTTGCACTTGCCCGACAAGCGTGATGTTGGCCGCTTTGAGCATGGCGTCTGCCGCCTCGATCTGGGCCACGAGGCCCTTTGTTTCAATCAATCCAATGGCTTCATTCATGATTTCCAGCCGTTTCTAAAAAATGAATTCTGATCTCTGTTGAGCGATGGGTGATTTGGTTTCCCCAGCGCGCCGCACGTGCCGTGCAATTCAAAACAATCAGCCAACCGCCGCCGCGCCTTTGCCGCCCTTGGGAAGCACGCCGGAAAGTTCTTCATGCGGACGCGGAATGACTTGTACGCTCACGACCTCCCCGATCTTGCTGGCGGCGCTGGCCCCCGCGTCGACGGCGGCCTTGACGGCGGCCACGTCGCCCACCACGAACACCGTCACCAGCCCGCTCCCGACTTTCTCCCAGCCGACCAGTTGCACGTTGGCCGCCTTCAGCATCGCGTCGGCCGCCTCGATCAACGCCACGAGACCTTTGGTCTCGACCATTCCCAGAGCTTCCATCACTTTCGCCATGATTGAGTTTCCCGAAAAGAGGATTGTTTGAAATCACGCGCGAAGCGGCACAGAGCCGCCCGCAAAACAACTCACTTGTGCTTGCATCCGCAGGCAGCGCTCTTGACCAGCTCGACGCGCGTCGCCTTTTCCAGGTTGGCTGCGTTGCCCTCATCGGTATCCAGGTGAACTTCGAGCTTGATGTCCTTGCCGGCCCGGACCAATAAGTCTTCAAAAACCGTTGTGCAGCCTCTGGCTTCGACCCGCAGATGCATGCGAGCGCCGTCCTGGACGCCGTAATATCCGAGATCGGCCGGGCCCATGTGCACGTGCCGCTCGGCGCGGATGACTCCCGAAGTCAGCTCGACGACGCCGGCCGGCCCTACGAGGATGCAGCCGGTCGTTTCATGGTGATCGCCGCTGCACCGCACCGGTAAATCCAGCCCCAACGAAATCCCGTCGGTGAATGCCAGCTCCACCTGCGAGGCGCTGCGGCAGGGCCCCAGCACCCGCACCTCGGGCAACATTCTGCGGCGGGGGCCGACGACGGCGACCGTCTGCCTGGCCGCGAAGAATCCGGCCTGGTAGAGCTCCTTCTGGACTTCAAGCTGGGCGCCTTTGCCGAAC
>DATGKC010000500.1:0-2835 GCA_035294845.1 Planctomycetaceae bacterium
CGGAGCGAATTCGGCGCTGGGGGGGCTCGGGCGTGCTGCGCCTCGCGAGCTTCCCGACATGGACGCGCCCGAGATCACGCTGCTGGATGGCGACGTGTACATTCGTGGCAGGCTGAATAAGTCGCCTGGCGCACTGCCGTAGCTGAATTCGTGAGAATTCAGTGCGATGTTTGCGCTTGACTGAACTCTCACGAGTTCAGCTACCGAGTACGGCGGCAACATCAGAATTCGAGAGCTCCCCAATAGAGTTGCTGGCGGTCGCCGTGAATTCGAAGATGCTCGAGCATCATCCCCACATCGGGTTTGACGAATTCGTTCCAGACGCGCTTCCCGTTGATTTCCACCTTAACGCGCCTTTCGAAATCGATTAATCCCTCGCCGCGCGGCAGCCAAAGGCGATGATGCGCAGCCCGCGATGTCACGTTGATGGTGTTACCGGGAGTGATTCTCGCGACGATGGGAAGCGGGCGTGGCGGGCGCTGTTTTTCATTGGCCCAATCGACGGCAACGATGTTCTCGGGAATACCCGAGCATTCGTACCAGAAGAAGCGATTGTCGCACGAGCGCAACGTCTTGGCGTTCACCTGCTTGGGCGGCGGTCCGCGCCGCTGTTTCGACATCCAATTGAAAAGCACGTGGATCTCTGCGTAAAAGCTGTCGGGGCCCGCCCCTTTGTATTCGGTCGAAATCAAGTCGAAACCCTTCTCGAACATTTTCATCATGCTGAATACGTTTTGCAGCCGCAGCTCGCGGTTGAGCTCGCCGGTGACGGCGAACAGCGGCAGCTCGCGGGCGTTGTCGAGATAATGCTTGGAATAGCGGTCGATTGCGCCGTTGATGGGAATGATTCCGGCAACCAAATCGGGATGGGCCAATCCGATGTCCCACGCAGCCTCGCCTCCCACACCGTGCCCTGACAAAAAGACACGGTTGGAATCAATGTTGAAGCGTTTGCGCGCATCGCGAAGCGAATCGATCACGATTTGGTGCGAGGCGGCGCTGTAGCTGTAGCCTTTGGCATCGGCCTTCGTCAGGTACTCCGGGCCGATGACGATGTAGCCGTGCCGTTGCGATTGTCCGGGACGCTCTTCCGTTCCACCCCAGAACCCTTGCAGCTCCTGCTGGGGACTCCCTTGCTCGCTGCGCAGCGCAATGATCAGGGGATAGGCGTGGGCCGAGTGGTATTCGAGCGGCAAGGAAACCCAATACGCGGTGGGCTGGTCGTTCTGAGAGCGGCCGGCGACTTCAATTCTTACGGCGCGCCCGGGAGCGGCGCCGGCCGTCTCTAAAACCGCCGGCAGAAGTGGAATCATCTGCTCGATTCTTTCGGGACCGACTCCTTCCAGCGACTCGAGACTTTTGAGAATCGCCTTGCGCTCGATCTGGGCGTCGTCTGCTGTTTTCAAGTAATCCAGAATCAGCGACCGCGCCTGCCACATCCGCAGCGCCTGGTCGAGCTCGGTCACGGCGCCGGTGCTTCCCGCCGCCCATCCCGAGAGGGCGAGCGACATTTGTTCATCAGCGGCAAGTTGCGCCCCGGCGGCGAGTTTAACGAATGCATCGAGCCGGTCGAAGCTGGAATAATTAAGGCCTTCTGAAATCTCGGCTCGCAATGGCGCGATTTCCCTTTCGCGCGGGTCGCTTTTGAGCTCGGCGTGCAATTCTCCCAACCGGGCGAGGGCAGCAGCGGCCTTATCGCGCGTTTGGTCATACTCGGCCGTGATTTCGCGGACTTCGCGCAAGATCGGCGCCTCGACGTTTTCGATAGGAAACTTCTGCGACGTCTCGTAGACGAATCGGTGCTGACCGGCGGCGCGACGCAGCCTGAGCTCGTTCAAGACGTCCTGTGCCAGCGCCTGAGCCAACATGATTTTCACCGGCCCGACGACTGGAGCGAGCGTTGGGAAATCGGTTCCGATCGATTCCAGCTCGCGCTCCGCCGGTCCATAGAGCCCGGCCTGGATATAAAACCGCGCGATCTTGAGCCGCGCATCGGCGTCGTCGGTTCGGGTCAAATTTCGCAGCATGGCGTCGAGCGTTTCGAAGGCGATGGAGCTGGTGGCAAGCGCCGTCTCCCATTCGAAATTGAGCGCCGTGATTTTCAAATATTCCGGAGTGATCTCGGTCACTCCCTGGTACACGGGCGTTTCTCCCGAGGCCGTGCGCAATAGGACCATGCGATGGCCGTAGGCGTCGAACGGTTCGGGCTTTTCAAGAAAGCCCTGAACCGACCCGATGACGCCTCCCCGGGCTTGCCTTTTTTGCGGCAATCGGAACCCTTCGTGTCGCGACAGCTCGATGTCTTTATTGACCGACTCCTGCCGCCGCTCGGGAATCAAATACCGCTTGAGGGGCGTGGCGATCTGTACGATGGGATAGTGCACGATGGCATCGGGGTCGGGCTTCTTTTTTTTGTTGGCGACGAGCGTTTCCAGGGGCGAAACGGCGCCGCGAAGCTCCATTCCGCTCTTCTTCAGCCGCACCGTCGCCTCGGCAGCGGGAGCCATGCGCGCCATGCCGCCTGAATTGGCCGCTGCCAGCGCGAGCGCTGCGGCCGCTGTTCGCCACAAGGAACGCAAGGCGAAGTTCGAACTCTCTTGCGAGCGCCGCTTTTCGTCAACTCTAACCATCAAGTCATCTCACAGCGATTGCGATTCGAATCTGGACTCAGGGACATCGATCAAAAGCCGCAACAGCTCGTCGATGGCGCGATCGTCGTCCAATTCGCGCCGCCGCCAGCGGTCGAGCAGCGGCTGTACGCGATCGAGCTCGCGCCCGTAGCGCTCGGCCACGCGCTCTTGGGCCATCCGCACGAGCGTCAGGCCATTTTCTTCT
>DATGKC010000501.1:0-3882 GCA_035294845.1 Planctomycetaceae bacterium
CGTCGGAATCGTCGAAGACTGGCGCAGCCGCTGGTACGCCTCGAAAAAAGAATTCGGCGACCTGTTGGTCGAAGACTCGAAGATCCGCAAATTCATCAAGAAGAAATACCTGTTCGCGGGAATTCCCAAGATCGAGATCGAGCGGACTCGCGATCAGGTCATCGTGCACCTGCACTGCGCGCGGCCGGGAATCATCATCGGACGCAAAGGCCAGGAGGTCGATCGGCTGAAATCGGAGCTCGAGGAGCTCACCGGCCGCCGGATGGATCTGAAGATCATCGAAATCAACAACGCCAACCGCAGCGCGCAGTTGGTGGCGGAAGACATCGCTCAGCAGCTCGAAAAGCGCGCCAGCTTCCGCCGCACGATCAAGCGCGGGCTCGATCAGGTGATGGAATCGGGCGTGCACGGCGTCAAGGTGCAGTTGTCGGGACGGCTGGGAGGGGCCGAAATGTCGCGCTGCGAAAAGGCGGCGCGCGGGTCGATTCCCTTATCGACGCTGCAGGCACACATTGATTATGGTTTTGCTCAAGCACTCACGGCCCAGGGAATGATCGGCGTCAAAGTGTGGATCCACCTGGGCACATACGCAGAAAGTGAAGCGACCGATGGCGCTAATGCCAAAGCGGGTCAAGTACCGCAAAAGCCAAAGAAGGCGCATAAGAGGTAACGCGACGCGCGGCAACCGCGTTTCGCTGGGCGATTTCGGACTGCAATCGCTGCAGGCCGGGTACGTGAAGGCCACGACCATCGAGGCCTGCCGCGTGGCCGCCATGCAGTACATCCGAGGCGACGGAAAGTTGTATATCCGCGTCTTCCCGCACAAGCCGGTGACGGCCCGGCCGCTGGAAACGCGAATGGGAAAAGGAAAGGGCGAGCCCGATCACTGGGTGGCGGTCGTCAAATCGGGGACGGTGATGTTCGAGGTGGCCGGTCTTCCGCAGGACGCAGCCCGCGAATGCCTGTCGCGCATCGCGTACAAACTGCCGGTGCGCGTGCGGATGATCGGCAGACGGCCGGGCGAATGACGGGCGGCCGGTGCGGCGCTGCGGCTGCCACTGGCGCCGCAACGACAGGCGCCGCAAGCGGACGCGCGGTGGTCGTGGTTTAACTCAAGGGGGGCAAGCAGGGTAGAGAGCAATGAGCAAGGCCAAAGAATTACGGGAAATGAGCGACGACCAGCTCCAGTTTTCGTTGCAGGCGGCGCGCGAGTCGTTGTTCAAACTCAAATTTCAAGCGTCGACAGAAAAGCTCGATGCCCCCAGCAACCTCAAAAAAACCCGCCGCGAGATCGCCCGGCTTCACACCATTTTGGGCGAGCGTGAACGGGCGAAAACCGCTCAGGCGGCGCCCGCGGGCGGCTGATGAATTTCGGAAATCATTTTCGGGATCGGCACATATGCGAAGAAGAGCCATCGGAACGGTAACGCGAGACAAGACGCTGAAAACGCGGCGGGTGGAAGTGCCGCGGCTCTATCGGCATCCCAAATATGGGAAGACGCTGCGGAGCAAAACGATCTGTTACGTCCACGATGAAAACAACGAATCGCACGTGGGCGACCTGGTGGAAATTATCGAGAGCCGTCCGCTTTCGAAAACCAAGCGCTGGAACCTCGTGCGCATCGTGCAGAAATCGACGAGCGTCGCGGTGGAAACGGTGTAAGAAACGTGTAGCAGATCAGAACGGTCGGTTTTCAGTCGGACCATTTATATAGTGTTGCGGCGCGGGGCAGCGTGCCGCGGGGCGACAAATTGCGGGGGCGAAGCGAGGAAGCGAGCGATCATGATCCAGATGCAGTCATTGATGGATGTGGCCGACAATACGGGGGCCAAGGTGGCCTACTGTATCAAGGTGTTGGGGGGGACGCGGCGCCGCACAGCCGGCCTGGGCGATGTGATTGTGGTCAGCATCAAAAAGGCGATTCCCGGTGGCGCCGTAAAGGCCGGCGACGTGACCCGCGCGGTGATCGTGCGCTGCCGAAAAGCCACCCGCAGGCCCGACGGCAGTTACGTGCGCTTCGACCGCAACGCCGTCGTGCTGATCGACAACGAGCTCAATCCCAAGGGTACGCGAATTTTCGGAGCGGTGGCCCGCGAGCTGCGCGACCGCAAATTCATGAAGATCATCAGTCTGGCAAGCGAGGTCGTGTAGGCATGAAGATCAAACGAGGAGACATGGTGCAAATCATCGCCGGAGACGATGCCGGAGGTGCGCCGAAAAAAGTGCTGCAAGTCATCGACAGCGGCCGCAAAGTCGTGGTCGAAGGGGTCAATCGCGTCTATAAGCACGTCCGCCGCGGGCATCCCAAAAGTCCCCAGGGGGGGCGCCTGTCGCGCGAGATGCCGATTGACATCTCGAATGTGCTCCTTTACTGTAACACGTGCGGCCGGGGAGTCCGCGTGGGCTTTCAATACAAGGCAGACGGCAGCAAGACGAGGCGCTGCAAAAAATGCCAGGCCGAGCTGGGGGTCGTCAGCCCCCCCAAGGCCCGCTACGCCGGCCGAGCCTGATCTCAGATGATCCCGGTGGCGCGCCCGCGGCCGGGTCGATGGGGCGACGCACAACCCGATCAAGTAAGAAATCCAATGGCAAGACTTCTCGACAAGTATGTGAAAGACGTGCAGCCGCGTCTGGCCAAGCAGCTCGGCCAGAAGAATTCTCATGCGCTCCCGCGGTTGACGAAAATCGTCGTCAACATGGGGGTGGGGCAGGCGGCGCAAGATCGCAAACGTCTCGAAGAAGCGACGGCCAATCTGGCGACGATCACCGGCCAGAAGCCGCTCATCACGAAGGCCAAGCAGGCGATCTCGGCCTTTCGTCTGCGGCAAGGGATGGAGATCGGCTGCAAGGTGACATTGCGCGGGCGGCGGATGTACGAGTTTCTCGATCGGCTCATCTCGCTGGCATTGCCGCGCGTCCGCGACTTCCGGGGTTTGAGCCCGCGCGCCTTCGACGGCCACGGAAATTACACGCTGGGCCTTTCGGAACAACTGGTGTTTCCCGAAATTCAGGCCGACAAAGTGGCGCACACGCAAGGCATGCATATCTCTCTGGTGACGACCGCGGCCAGCGACGACGACGCGCGGGTATTGCTCAAAGAGCTGGGGTTGCCGATCAGTTCCGATTAGTTGGAGAACCGAGTTTCATGGCGAGCAAGGCGAAAATCGAGAAGGCGAACCGGACGCCGAAGTTCAGTTGCCGGCGCGAACGGCGCTGCCAATTGTGCGGGCGGCCGAGCGCGGTGTACCGCAAATTCAAACTGTGCCGCTTGTGCTTTCGCACGATGGCGCTCGACGGGCTGATTCCCGGCGTGAAGAAGGCGAGCTGGTGATCTGATGATGACCGACCCTATCGCCGACATGCTGACGCGAATCCGCAACGCGGTGTCGATCGAGCGCCCGTTCGTCGATATCCCCACGTCGCATGAAAAGGTGGGCATCGCCCAGGTCTTGCAGCGCGAAGGCTACATCTGGGATTTCGAGATCGTCGAAGAGAAGCCGGTGAAGGTTCTGCGCGTGAACTTGAAATACGGTCCCAACGGCGAGCGCATCATTCAAGAGATCAAGCGCATCAGCAAGCCGGGCTGCCGAATCTACAGGAAGGCCAAAGAGCTCCCCGTCGTCCTGGAAGGGATGGGGATCAGCGTGGTTTCGACCAGCCAGGGAATTCTCAGCAACCGCGAAGCCAAGACGAAGGGCGTCGGCGGTGAAGTGTTGTGTTCGGTTCAGTAAAGAACGGCGACACGAAAGCGAATGACTTATGTCTCGGATTGGAAAAAAACCCGTCCCGCTGCCCGCCGGGGTTTCGGCCAAGGTGGAAGGGGGCGTCTTGTCGGTGAAGGGCGCGCAGGGCGAACTCAAATTCAAGTTCCATTCAGCCAT
>DATGKC010000502.1:0-4109 GCA_035294845.1 Planctomycetaceae bacterium
AGCATGGCCTGGGCATCGAAACCGCGGTGCTCAGAATGAAACAGAAGGTCGCCCACGTCTTCCAACGGCTCGCCGGGTTTGAGCGCCAGATACACCTGGCAACTGCTGTTGTTAAGGCGCACCTCCCGCGCCTGTTCGACGAATTCCTGGTCGAGATGCTCTTCCCCCACCATGTCGAGCACGGTCGCCTTCAAGTTGGCGTTCGAGACGAGCGCGCGGCACAGAATGCGGCGGCCGTTGGCGATGACTCCGGTGACGCGGCGATCGTCCGAAACCTCAATTTTTTCAACGAGCGTGCGGATGCGGATATCGATTCCGTTTTTTTCCATTTCGTCCCGCATCAACCCCACCAGCCGGTCGGTTCCTCCCTCGAACGTGAACACGCCCTTGCTCATGAAATTCGAAAATACGATGCCATACGTGATCGCCGGGTCATCGAGCGTCGAGCCGTTCGCGTAAGTGATCGGCTCCATCAAGAGGCGCACGACGTCTGAGCGGCCGGGGAAAAAATCGTCGAAAAGCTGCCGCGTGGTGCGCGACTGATCGTCGAAAAAATTCATGCCGCGCGCGGTTTCGAAGAACCGGTGAACGGCCTCGGGCGGGACGCGAAACGTCTGCGTCAGCACTCTCGTGAAATCTTCGCGGTCGAAAGTGGTCCGCAGCGAGAATTGCGGATTCTCAAAGCGAATGCCTTTAAGTTGCACGATCGAATCGGCGATTTCTTGAGTCCAGTATTTACGGCAACTTTTGACCATGCCGACGGGAAATCCGTGCAGCGAAATGTCGAAAATGTGCCCTCCTTTGCGCTTGAACCAGGTCGCCATGCCCCCCAATTGATAGTGATGCTCCAAAAGCAGCACCGAACGCCCTGCGCGCGCCAAAATATTCGCCGAAGTCATCCCGGCAAGACCGCTGCCGATGACGACCACGTCGTACGCGTCGCGGGTCCCTTTGAGAAAATCCTTGGGCATTTTGGGAACGCCGAAACGACGAAGATTTGCCGGAAGCCCCCGGCCGGATTAAGGGGAAGACAGTTTAGTCCCGAGTCCCGCAGGCGAAAAGCGAGCGATCAACCTTGCCCGCCCGTGGAGGTGAGAAGATGCAGAATCTTCTGCCAGCGGCTGGTGCGCTCTTCCTCGAGCTCGCTGATGCGGCCGGTGAGCCAGGCATGCACGTCGTGACCTGCGGTCGCGCTGCCGGCCTGCTGCGAAGATTTGGCCGTCTGCGAGCGGCTTTTGGCCGCCTCGGCCGGTTTTCGCTTGCGCCGGCCCGTCTCCGGCGCTTGCCGATCGAAGGCCGGGCGCTGCGGGCCAGGCGTTTGATCCAACTGCATCGTCGGTTGGTCGGGAACGGTGTCTTTTTCGGCGGCCGGGGCAGGTACGACCGGTTCTTCGCTTGCCGGGGCGTCCAGCGCACCGGCCGGCTGGCCCTGGCGCGTGAGTGTCAGCTTGACGTTTAATTCTTGCAGCTCGCGGTTCACTTCGTGGACGCGCAACAGTTCGCCGCGAATGAGCTCAACCTGGCGCGAATGCGCGGCGCTGAATGTCTGGGCCATCGCCGTCAGCAATTGCTGCGTGTGATCGAACATCTGTTGCTGCATGACCGAAAATTGCTGCATCATCGCCAGGGCCAATGAATCGGAAAGCTGCGCCGGGGGAACTGCCGCGCCGTTGAGCGGGGTCACGTCCACCGACGAATGCCGGAACGGCATCGGGAAGGTCGCCCCTCTCGGCAGCAGCGATGCTCCGGCGACAAATCCGATATCGGTTGGCCCAACATCGGCGGTCCCAGTATCCGTTGGTCCAGTCTCCGTTGGTCCAGTGCTCGAATCTTCACCGTTGATGTGCGATGGCGCCGTCGCGCGCATAAGGGCGGCCCTAGGCGCGCTGCCCGCAGCTTCAACCTCGACGTCGGCCAGCGGCTCGACCCCAGCCTCGCCCGCGGCGCCGTACGTCACTTTGAGATGGAACCTGCCGATCGTAATTTCGTCGCCTTCGGCCAGCCGGGCCGATTCGACGACGCTGCCGTTGACGCTCGTACCGCCGCGACACAAGAGGTCGACCACCCACATGCCGGTGGGCGTCCACACCAGCGCGCAATGCACGCGGCCGACGCTGGAATGCTGCAGCCGCACGTTGCACAAATGGCTCCAACCGACGAGAGTCACCGGCCGTCGCAGGCGGCTGACTTTGGCTCGTCCAGCGCGGCTGCGGGCGTTGATGAAGGTGAGCGCGGCGCGCGACACCTCGCCCGGGGCCTGGCTTGCCGCGCCCGGCGAGGGAGCTGCGCCCGGCTCTGGCGCGAAATCGTTGTCGGCCAGCCGCATCGAATACGGACCGATATAGATCGGTTCGTCGGCCTTGAGCCAGCTTCGAGAGCGAATTTCGGTAGTCCAGTGCGTTCCTGTGCGGCTCCCCAGGTCGCAGCACAAGAGCCGCGATCCGACGAATTGCAGATAGGCGTGGCGCCGGCTGACGTCCGGATGCAAGAGGCGAATGTCGCAGCGCTCGTCGCCGCCGATGACGGCCCACGGCCTCTCGATCAGAAAATCGTCGCATTCGCCATTGCGCTCGTTTCTGACCGATACTCGCAACGGAAGCTTGGCTCCGCAAGCAGCCGTGAAGTCTTGTTCGTCTGCCGTTCGCTCCATGCACGCCATCTCCGGTAAACCGCCCGCAATTTCGCCCAGCGGCGAAGTCAGTTGCCGCAACACTGCCAGTCGACGTTTTCGCGCTGCCGTTTTGGGAATACGCACTGCCGGGCACCTCAAACGTGGGAGCGATCAGCCATCCCGCAAGCAAACAACCCGCACGACGACAGGCCCGAGCGGGGCTGCCGGCGACCCGTCCATTGAGCCAAACAACGCCCCAGCATATTGTCAAGCACCGATCCAGCTATTGTCAATGATAAACGGAGATTGGTGGCTACGTGGAGTAGGTTTTCCAACCTGCTCGAACCACGCCGCTACCGGCCTTTGGGCGAAAGAAAAACCACAGAGTTCCCAGCGCGGCCGAAGGCCGCAACCAAACGATTAGAAAAGACAAATGACCGCGAAAGAATTCCGGGCGGCGCCAGCGCCCGGAATCGTTGCAACACCCGGTCAGGCGGAAATCGGCGCCGCCGCGGGCCGGCTTGAATTCGTGGGCCGAAGTCGTATGTTGAAGTGGCGTTCATCATCGCGCTGACGGGACTTGCCGACGGATTTCGATGAATCGGGGATCGCATGTGGTCGTCCAACAGCATCAATGTCGCCGACTTATTGGAGAAAGCCCGCCGCGGTGATGATTCAGCCCGCGACCGGCTGTTTGCCGCCTGCCGCAACTACGTATCGATTGCGGCCCGCGCCGAGATGGCCAGTTGGCTCAAGAGCAAAGTCGATTCTTCCGATCTGGTGCAGCAGACCCTTTTGGAAGCGCATCGCGGTTTGGCCGATTTCCGCGGGACGACCGAGGGCGAATGGCTCGGCTGGCTGAAACGAATTCTGGTTCACAATGCCGCCGATTTCGTGCGGCGCTATCACGGCGTCGAAAAACGGTGTGCCGGTCGTGAAGTCGCTCTTGCCGGCCCCGAATCGGGTTTTGGTTCTCCGGCCCTCAGCGATGGAGGCCCGACGGCAAGCCAGGTGGTCATGCAGAAAGAGCTTCAGTTGCAAGTCGCCGACGCCCTCTCCCGCCTTCCCGAGGACTATCAGGAGGTCGTCATTTTGCGCAACCTGCAGCAGTTGCCTTTCGACGAAGTCGCCGCGCGCATGGGCCGCTCGCGCCCTGCCGTGCAAATGCTGTGGATGCGGGCCATCCGCAAACTACAGGACGTGCTGCGCGGCAGCGATTCCGGCTGACGCCCACGCAGCGCAAGGCCATGGCAGACAACCTCAATCCGACTGATGACGAACGGCTGTTCGAGCTGCTGGACCGCTATGTGGCGCTGCTTCAAAAGGGCGACCAGGGCCAGTGCGCCGGTTTGTTGGCCGCCAATCCGCAGCTTTGCGAGCTCGCGCCCTGCCTGGAGGCCCTCGCGTCGTTTTCCGGCGCCCTGGCTTCGGACGCGAGCCCGGCTGCAATGGAGGACCGTTCACCGGCGGCCGGAGCGAGTCTCACCAGAACGCTCGT
>DATGKC010000503.1:0-2014 GCA_035294845.1 Planctomycetaceae bacterium
CTGCAGCTGGTCGATCGATTCCTGCTGGGTGACCTCGAGCCCCTTGGTTTTCTCAACCAGCTGCTCGGAGGCCTGCGCGGCGCGCGCCTGCAGCCGACGGGCTGCCACCGCCTGGTCGAGGTCCGGCGAGGTCCCGGTGTAAGCACGCCAGAATGCAATCGCGGCAACCGCCGCCAGAATGAGAACGAGCGTGGCAGCCGCAAGCGCAATCGGCTGCGAGCTGGTCCGGGTTGGGCCGGGACCCGAGTCTTCGCGCGCGAGGTCAATCATCGGATTGCAAGCCTCAAACGAAGGTGGACGTCCTGGAACGCAACGCCGCGCCGACGATCGGAAAGCCGCAGAATTGGCCGCTTCACGCCGGCGCAAAATCAAGATCTGCGTAGGGAATCTGACAAAAGCGAGGCTGGCAAGTCCGAAAAGTGCCGCAAGGGCGCTCCAGAGCAGAATTGGGTCACCCGCCAAAGGCCAGCCGCACGCGCGGTCACGGCCAGTCGATCGGTGTGAATCTGAGCCGCCGGCGGTCCAGTTCGTCGCGCAGGCGCTCCGCCTGATGTTTCGCCGTTTCCCCGAGCAGGCGGTATCTGCTTCCCAGCTGACTATCTGCGGCGACTTGCTGGCGGATGCTCTCGTAGAGCTTCAGGACGCTCTCATCGGTCAGATCCTGCAGAGTGGTGAGATTTGGAAGAGCCATGGCGAAGTCCCCCGATTGGCATGGGGTCTACAAGTCCGGCTGCAGCCAAAAGTTCAAAAAGCCGGGCCAGTGCCTTGCAGGAAAAGCGCTTTGAACGAGAAAGGAGCCGCCGAGCGAACTCCGCGGCTCCTTCCGGACAATTGCGGAAAATGTGGTCCCAACGGGCGGAACAACATTGACGTTGCGGCCTGACCACAACAGCTGAACTTGCGGGCGGCCTATTTCTCGCCGAGCAGTTTGCCGGTTTCGGGGTTGATGAAATGAATTCGGGTGCAGGCTGGGCAGGCAATCTGCCGATATGAGTGCGGCGCTGCATCCGGCTCATCGGCCAGCCAGTGCTGGACATGCATGCCGGTCGTCGGACATTTCAAGAGGATGTGGCGGGACATGAGTGACAGTTAGGCGACACACCTTTGCAGGGAAACTCCGGATGTTTGCGTAGGCGCTGGCCCGATTCGACCCGTCCAGCGCGAGCGACGACTTGTCCGTCCCAAAAAGGTTGCGGCCAGGCTTTGGGGGAAGCCTGGCCGCGCGCGAACCGGTCTGGGACGGGGAGGGGTGGGGATGTGACCGGGTCGCGTAACTCCTGAAAGCTTTGTTCTTTGACCTCAGCGTCCGTCGCGGGCGCTGGCGGTCGACACGGCCGGGCGACCGTCGCCGAGCGAGACCCAGACGTTAGGGTCTGCCTGCGACTGACGCTTGACGAAGCGGTAGCCGGTGTCGGTCCAGAGCACGACATTCTCGTTTTGATTGTCGAGAATGAACTCGCCCTTGTCCGTCTTCACCGTCAAAACCGCGTGGCCTTCGCCTTTCTTGTCGCGCACGACCGTGATCAACAGCGCCTCGCGTGGCCAGCCGGCGTCGATCAGCATCTTGCGCTTGAGCAGCACATAGTCCTCGCAGTCGCCGTAACCGTCCGTCGGCAACGACCACTTCTCGATCACGCCCCAATGATCCATGTCGGTCATCGGCTTGATCGTCTCGTTGACCCAGTGGTTGACCTTCAGAAGGTCGCGCCAGGCCGTCTGCGACATCACGATGTCGCGCGGTTCACTCGGGCCGCCCCCGCACTCGCCCGGGCTCTCGGCGCAAAACTCGACCCATCCGATCGGCGCCCGCGTCGCCTCACCAAGGCTTGCATAGAGCACGCGCTCATCGCCGGCCTTGGCCTGCGTACCGATCGTCAGCAGGATGGCCGCAACCGCCAATCCCTTCGCCTGTCCCCGAAAGTCCATCATGGCCCCCGTTTCTTGTTGGGACCACGTTTCGCACAGAGATTTTGCGCCTCGGCTAAGTCGGCCAAGTACAATTGAAACGAATGAA
>DATGKC010000504.1:0-4940 GCA_035294845.1 Planctomycetaceae bacterium
GCCCCCGCCGCCAGCACTGATGTGCGGAGTCCCGCCACCACCGCTGATGTGGGGAGCACCGCCCCCGCCGCCAGCACCGATGTGCGGAGTCCCGCCACCGCCACCGCCGCTGATGTGGGGAGCACCGCCGCCGCCCCCGCCGCTCGGATGCGGCGCCCCGCCGCCGCTGGGATGGGCGCCTCCGCCACCCCCGCGAAAGCCGCCGCCGCCCGGCGCCGGCGCCGCGAGGCTCGAGCCGGCAAAGAGCGCGACCGAAAGCGCCGCAACGAATGATTGATTTCGAATTTGCGTGTTCATGAGAATCTCCGCGCGTGTCTCGCGAACGGGTGAATCAATAAGAAAGGAAACGCAGAAATCTATTTGGCCTTGGCCATGGGAGTCGGGGGTTTGCGGACGATCGTCACCTTGACGATGTCGGGAACGCGCTCGCCGCCGACGACCCGATCGACCCCCTCCCACGACATGCGGTGGTCGTCGATGCGCGTGAAGATGTTGGTTCCCGAGGCCATGCGTCCATCCGACGTGACGCCCGAAGTATGCAGAACCCAGCTATCCCCTTCGCGGTGAAAATACCCGTCGCCGTATCCGCCCCCCGAATCGAAGATCCACGTCTTGAGATGCCCGGTGATGGGGTCGTAGCCGATGCGCTGCGTGCCGGTGATGGCTTTTTGGCCGGCGACGTGGACGGCAAAATCGCGGAGCAGAAAATTCTGACTTTCGTCCCAGCGGCACGAGAAGTGGACGTGCGAGCTGGAGCCTTCGTCAATCCACTCTCCGATGAGCCAGGAAAGCTGTTGGACCTGCTCGTGGTGTGACAATTGATTGCCGGCCGCTTCGACTTCGCGCAGGCTGGCAATCAGCCATTTGGCCCCGTCTTTGGCGGCCACGAAACTGCATCGTCCCACCACGGCGGGTTCGCTCTTGGCGCGCCGAAAGTGCGTCGCGCCGTCTGCGGCCAGTAGTCCGGCGGCAATCGAGCGCATCGAAGTGAGCTCCACGTCGATAGTCGTTTCAGGATTCGATTTGAAAAACGCGGTGAATTCGTCTTCGATCGCCTTGCGGCCATGGAACACGAATCCTTTCTCATCGACGTACTCGCCGTCGGGAGTAAACAGGGCGGAAAACGCCTTGCCGTCGCGCTGATTGTAGATCTTAACCAGCGTCTGGCCGATCAGGCGGGCCGTTTGTTCTTCGGGCGAAGCCTTGGGGGCTGCGGCAGGCGGCGCCTCGGCCGGAGCCGCTTTGGCCGGCGCCGTCTTGGCGCCCGATTTGGCAGGCGTTTTCGCCGCCTGGCCAGCGCCGGCCGGCTTTTGCTTTTCGTCGGCTGCGACGAAACAGACGGCGGCAATTGCCACGATCGAACCCAGCGGAAGAAAGACTCTTTTCATGATTTGCTCATCCTTTCGCAAAGCGCCGGCTGCTCCCTCGCTTGGCCCGCCAGCCAGAAAATTACACTGTTTGACCGGCGATCGCAACGTCGGGTTCGTTTGGTTGCCGCCACAGGCGTGCCGGGCGTTTCATCAATGCATCCGCGATCTCCGGGCAATCCGTGCGGCGCTACCCAATTTGCAATTTCAAATTTTCAATTTTCATTTTTCAATTCCCACCCGCCGGCGGAGTGTGTTTTGTGGTTCCGTTCGCCCTCAATGCACCGCAAAGCGACAAAAAAATCGCCGAATGGCTGAGGCGCGAGGCCTCGAAACGGCGCATGATGGGTTGACGAACGACCAGCCGTAAGCCGCAATTTTTTGCGCAACTGGCGTTCTGTGCCAGGTTCCCGCCGATTTCCAACGACGACACGTTGACAAAATCCAGCCCACAGGAGTCCACATGTCCACACCGCTTTCGACGCTCACCCGATGCTGCGTTGTCATGGTCGCTTCGGCGGCCTTATGGATCGGCGCTTCTCCGCGGCTGATTGCTGACGAGGTTTCGCCAGAGACCAAAAAACCGATCGACGGCATCTGGCAAGGCGTCATGAAGGTGGGCGCCATCGAGCTGCGATTGATCGTGAGAATCGAAAACGACGGCAAAGGCGGCCTCAAGGCCGTGATCGACAGTCCCGATCAAGGAGCGAAGGGCATTCCGGTAGACTCCGTGACGCTGGAGGGGGACGCGCTCAAAATCGAATCGAAAAAGATCAAGGCTGTCTTCGAGGGCAAGCTCAGCGACGACCGAACTGTGAGCAAGGGGGAATGGAAGCAGGGAGGATCTGCATTTCCCCTTCAACTCAAGCGGCTCGACAAAGAGCCCGATTTGAGCCGGCCTCAGGAGCCGAAAAAACCCTACCCGTATGTCGAAGAAGAAGTCCGCTATGAGAACACGGCGGCGAAGATCACGCTGGCGGGAACGCTCACCTTGCCCAAATCCAACGGGCCGGTTCCCGCGGTGCTGCTGATCACGGGATCGGGCGCTCAAGACCGCGACGAGAGCCTGCTGGGACATAAGCCGTTCCTCGTGCTGGCCGATCATCTCACGCGCCGCGGCATGGCCGTGTTGCGCGTTGACGACCGTGGGGTCGGCGGCTCGACCGGAGAAACGTCCAGCTCGACGACCGATGACTTTACGGGCGACGTCTTGACCGGAGTGGCATATCTCAAGGGACGGAAAGAAATCAATCCGCGGCAAATCGGACTGATCGGTCACAGCGAAGGAGGCCTGGTTGCGCCCCTTGCGGCCAGCCGCTCAAGCGATGTGGCGTTTATCGTGATGATGGCCGGCACCGGCGTTTCGGGCGAAGAGATCATCTATCACCAGGGCGCCCTCATCGCCAAGGCCATGGGAGCAAGCGACCTTGCGCTGGCAGCCGCTCGAACTGGACAAGAACGAATCTTCAAGATCGTCAAAGAAGAAACCGACCTGGCGAAGGCCGAAGAAGAGATTCGCAAAGCAGTCGCCGAGCAGGTGGCGGCTGACACCTCCACAAAGCCCGAAGCAAAAAAGGCGCTTGAGGCTCAAGCCGACGCGCAGGTGAAAACCATTCTGACGCCCTGGTACCGCTTCTTCTTGAAATATGACCCCGTGCCGGCCTTGCGCAAGGTCGTTTGCCCCGTGCTGGCGATCAACGGCGAAAAAGACCTGCAAGTCGATCCGAAGCAGAACTTGCCGCCGATCGAACAAGCGCTAAAAGAAGGCGGCAATCGGGACTACACGGTTAAGTTGCTGGCAGGGCTCAATCACTTATTTCAGCACGCCCAGACCGGCTCGCCGGCCGAGTACGGAAAGATCGACGAAACGATCGCCCCCGAGGCGCTCAGACTGATGGCCGATTGGATCGTCGAACGAACAGCGGGCAGGCAGCCCTGACCGCTTGCGACTCTGAATTCTCACGAATTCAGCTACGCGTGCCGGGCTACACGACCTTGGTCAGACCCGGCATGGCGACGGCGTACGTGCCGTCCGAGTTGGGCATGACCGGCGGATCAGTCTTGAAATCATATTGTTTCGGCTGCAGGCTCACGTTGGAATTGAGCGCCGTTTCCCAGGCAATCATCTGGCCGGAATAGGTGCACAGCCGGCCGAGAATGGCGGTCATCGAGCTTAACGCGCCGAATTCGCCTTCATTGATCGGCTTGCCCGCTCGAATGCTGGCGAACAGATCGTCGTGCTCGATCTGGTACGGATTGCCTGATTTTCCAGGGAACCGCCACGTGTCTTTGCCTGTCGCGATCTCGTAGACGCCGCGAGAATCCATCGTCGCCGTTCCCTTGGTGCCCTGGGCGTGCTCAGAAACGCTCCCCCAGCAGGTGTCGGAATGGCGGCACTGGCTGAACATGCGGCAGCCGTCGGCGTATTCGAACTCGACAAAATGATGATCGAAGATTTCGCCGTATTGCTTGCCCACGCGCATTTGCCGGCCTCCCTGGCCCTGGGCACGAACAGGATAGCTCCCCTTGATCCAGTTGATCACGTCCATGTTGTGAATGTGCTGCTCGACGATGTGGTCGCCGGAGAGCCAGTTGAAGTAGTACCAATTCCAGACCTGGTACTCCATTTCGGACATGCCCGGCTTGCGGTCGCGGACCCAAACGCCCGGCGAATTCCAGTAAGCGCGGGCCGTATGGATGTCGCCGATCGCGCCGTCGTGCAGGCGCTTGATCGTTTCGAGATACGACGCCTGATGGTGGCGCTGCAGCCCGACGCCGACGCCCAGGTTCTTCTTCTTGGCCTCGCTGACGGCCGCCAGCACCTGGCGCACGCCGGGAGGATCGACGGCGACCGGTTTTTCCATGAACACGTGTTTGCCGGCCTTGATCGCGGCTTCGAAATGAACCGGACGGAAACCGGGGGGCGTCGCCAGCACGACCAGGTCGACGCCCGAGTCGATCACTTTCTGATAGGCATCGAGCCCGACAAACTTGTGCTCTTCGGTGACGGCGAACCGATCGGGTGTTTCGGCCAGTGCATTCTTGATCTTGCCGAAGCTGTCTTCAAGCTGCCAGGGGAAGGCGTCGCCCATCGCGATCAGCTTTACATTTCCCGCCGTTGAAACGGCCTGCACGGCCGCTTCGCTCCCGCGGCCACCGCAACCAATGAGCCCCACTCTGATCATTTCGTCGCCGGCCGCGTAGGCTGCCGGCAAAGAGCCAAGCCCTCCAAGGACTCCCGCGCCCACCGCCGCCAGCGAACTGGATTTCAAGAACTCGCGCCGGTTCGTGGCTGGGGATTGCGATGCGGGTTGAGTCATGGCCTGGCTCCTTAAGCAAAGAGTAAGGAATTGGGAGATTTGATTTGGAACTATCGGTCTTTATTCGGTTCCGTCGGCGGCAGCTCGATGTCAGGCCCGTTGAGCGGACGCACAACGCGAAAACCCAGGAACTGAGCGTCGGTATGAAACCAGCGGCTCTTGGGAAGCTGCGGATCTTGAATCTTCCAATCGGGTTTCGAATAGTCGCGGGCCGCACTGCGACAACCGGCTGCGTCTGACTCCCACGAGCCCC
>DATGKC010000505.1:0-6641 GCA_035294845.1 Planctomycetaceae bacterium
TGAGCTCGTTCGAGCTGCGGATGTCGCGGGCAGACCTGCATCACACATCGACGGTCGCAACACTTTCCCCAAACCGATGAGGTCGCAACATGATTCCGTTCGTAGCGAGTGTCAAGCGTTTTCTGGTTTCGGAAGACGGCCCGACGGCGGTCGAATATGCCGTTATGCTTGCTTTGATCATCGTGGTCTGCCTGACCGCGATTCAAGCGGTGGGCACGAATGCCCAGACGACGTTCACGAGCGTCAGCGGACAACTGGGCGGCGGTTCGTAAATCGAACTCGCACAGCAGATCCTTCAAGTCGCCGGGCGCGGTTCGCCCCGGCGGCTTGCTTTTTGTAATCGCTGAAATTCAGCGGCCAGCGCAATCCGTTAAGTCAGGGGAAATGCAGGAAAAACCGCGGATTTCACCGATACGCGCCGATCATTGCAGACGAAGTGGTCTTGCTCATCCGCGCGCATCCGCGAAATCTGCGGTCATTTTTTTGGTGTGAGGGCGCCGCGCTGAGATGTTCAGGAGCGCGACGACGACATCCTACCACTCGGCCAGGCAGACGGCGATGAGCAGGATGATCGTCACGACCAGTCCCAGTATTCTGACCACGACCTCAGAAATCTCGCATTTCTGTCGACCGGATTGGGAAGGCTGGGTGCGCTTGTCGGCAATAATTTCCACGGCGTTCGGCATCGATGCGGTCTCAAGTGCGGAGCTGTCACACGAAGCGAGCGACCCTCCGGACAGGGGATTGTCCGCAGCGAAGGTTCCGAAGGGGCCCGAATATTCGACCCAGACTACCCAGATCGCAGGCGTAATGCAAGAAGATTCGCTGCGACTTTCCAGAAAAAAAACGCTTGCCCGATACGGACGTGCGGACATACATTTGGGATATGCTGAGTGCACCCTTATCTCGAATGAAGCTCCCCAACTGGATGCGAACGCTGGCGCGCGGGGCGGTCGATTTTGTGTTTCCTCCCGCGTGTCGACTTTGCGCAGCCGAATTGCCTGAAGCGCCGCTCGCCTCCGCTCTGCCGAATCGCAGCCCGTTTTGCGACACGTGCCGAAAAGAGCTGCTGCTCACCCGCGGTCGCGCCTGCATTCGCTGCGGCGCCGCCATTGGACCGTATCTCGATCCGACGGCGCCCTGCAGCTTTTGCCGAAACGAAAAGTACGCGTTCGAGCGCGTTGTGCGGCTTGCGGTTTACGATGGATCGGTGCGCGCGGCCTGTCTGCAAAGCAAGAATCGCGGCGCGGAACCGCTGTCGGCGGCGCTGGCCCAATTGCTCTGGGAATGCGAATTCGAAAACCTTCAGAGCGCAAAAGTCGACGTGGTGGTCCCCATACCGCATCACTGGGTGCGAAGGTTTTACCGGCCGCATAACCCGGCCGAGACGCTGGCGTCGGTCTGGGCGGCGCGGTTGCAAGTTCCGCTGGCGACCCATATACTCCGAAAGTGCCGCTGGACGCGGCCACAAGCCCGGCTATCGCCGCATGAACGCCGGGGAAACCTGCGGAACGCCTTCCAGGCGGCTTCTGCGCAGGGGCTGGCGGGCTCAGCGGTGTTGCTGGCCGACGATGTCATGACGACCGGAACCACCGCTCACGAGGCCGCCAAAGTGCTGACACAATCCGGCGCGGCGCGCGTCGTTGTGGCCGTGATCGCCCGCGGTTTGGGGCGCAGGTAGTTCGAGAGCTTCCCCCGCACATGCCCAGCGACCCGCCATCCGCCAAGCCCGCCCGACGACGGCTGACGCCGATGTACTTTTTTCTGCGCGGCGTGGCGATCACGCTGCCGCCGGTGCTCACGCTGCTCATTCTGCTTTGGGCGGCCAATGGCTTCAACACGTATGTGATCCACCCCATCAACACCGTCGTGCGCTACGGCGTGGCCGCGTGGAAAAACGATATTCGCACCAAAGACGAGCTCGTTCAGCGTCCGCCGAAGTTTCCTCCCATTCCCGATTGGCAGAGAAATTATCTCGTCACTCCCTTCTTGTACGACAGCCTGGGGGGTTCCGAAACGGTCACCGGCGATTTTCTCTTGTCCGACGAATGGAACCGCGAAATCTTCGTCCCGGTGGGCAAGGGGACCGATCCGGGACAATATGTGCCGCTGGCCGATTACGACCTGGTGTTCAAACACATCCGGCCGCAACCGCCCCCCACGACCGCCATGGGCCTTTACATGGAAGTCGTCGCAGTCCGCGAGGCTCGATGGATCTGGCAGCTCACCGCGATGGCGCTGTTGCTGTTGATCGTGGGGCTTTATTTTTTAGGCCGGTTCGTTACGGCCCGCCTCGGCAAATGGTTTGTGCACAAGATCGAAGGCATACTGGTTCGCGTCCCGCTCGTGCGCAACGTGTATTCGACCGTCAAGCAGGTCACCGATTTCGTGCTCAGCGACCGCGAGGTCGAGTTCCAGCGCGTCGTGGCGCTGGAATACCCCCGCGCGGGCTCTTGGACGCTGGGCTTCGTCACCGGCGAAGGAATGCTCGACTGCGCCGTCGAAGTTCGCGAGCCGATGCTCACGGTTCTCGTCCCGACTTCGCCCGTTCCGGCGGGCGGCTTTACGGTCATGGTCACGCGCAGTAGCGTGATCGATCTGAACTTGACGGTCGATCAAGCGGTGCAATTTATCGTTTCCTGCGGCGTCTTGATTCCTCCGCACCAGCGGACCACGCCCGAAGCGCTGCAACAGGAATTGGCGAAGCGGCTCATGCACACCGAGCTTGCCGCCAGCGGCGCGGCGGCTTCCGGTTCGGGGAATGGAACCAACCCATGAGCTCGACCTTGCCGCAACCACTTCGCATCGCCACGCGCGCCAGCCGCCTGGCGCTGTGGCAGGCCGAGCATGTCGCCGCGCTGTTGCGCGCCGCTGCGCCGCAAGTGGCCGTCGAGCTGGTGCACGTCACGACCACGGGCGACCGCGATCAGACGGGCGAGTTGAAGTCGTTCGGGGGCCTGGGAGTCTTCACCCGCGAAGTGCAAAAGGCCGTTCTTGACGGTCAGGCCGACATCGCCGTCCACAGCCTGAAAGACCTCCCCACCGAGTCGGCCCAGGGGCTCGTGCTGGCCGCCGTCCCCGCACGCGAAGACACCGACGACGCGGTGGTCCTGCCGCCGTCCGATAAGCCTTCTGCCGATCGCGTTTTGTTTCCGATGCGTGCCCGCGTGGGCACGGGGAGCCCGCGCCGGCGCGCGCAGTTTTGGCACATCCGCCCAGACTTGAAGTTTCTCGATGTCCGCGGCAACATCGAAACCCGATTGAAAAAACTGGATAATGGCGAATACGACTCGCTGCTGCTGGCGGTTGCGGGGCTCAAGCGCCTGGGCCTGGCCGAGCGGATTACATACATGATGCGACCTCCGGAAATGTTCCCCGCCGTCGGACAGGGGGCGCTGGGAATCGAGTGCCGCGAGGGGGATGCCGATCTTCGCTTGCTGCTCGAAAAAATCGGCGACCCATCGACCTATTGCGCGGTGATCGCCGAGCGGGCGCTGCTCGCGCGGCTGGGCGCGGGGTGTCACGCTCCCGTCGGTGCGATCGCCCGGTTTCAAGACGGGGTCCTGGAGCTCCAGGCCGTTGTTTGCAGCCCCAACGGGCGAGAACGCCTGGTCGCCGAGGCGCGGGATCCGGCCGCTAATGGCATTGCCCTGGGGCAGTCTGTCGCCGACGACCTGCTGCAGCAGGGAGCCGCGCGGCTGATCGCGATGGAGCCGCTGTAACGCTGGAGAATTGCCGCAACGCATGTGATAATGTTGATTCCATGCTTGTCCTGGCGGTGAAATTCGAACTGCGCTTTAAGCTGCGCGCGCTGGCGCGTCGCGGCAACGCCGGCTGCCCGATGGGGACGGGGCCGTTTCTGAAGGCAGCCTGTGTCGCGGCGTCAATCCTTGCGAGCGCATCGCCCATCGTGGCCGGCGATGCAGACGAAAAGGGCCGCGCTGCGACCGCGGCGCCCCTCAATTTCGAGGACGACATCGTCCCCATTCTCGAGGTCCGTTGCTTTAGGTGTCACGGTGCCGAGACACGCAAGGCGGGGCTCGACTTGCGGCGACGATTCAGTTTGACTCAAGGCGGAGACAGCGGCCCGGCCGTCGCGCCGGGCAAGCCCGACGAGAGCCTGCTCATCGAGCTGATCGAAAAGAAGGAGATGCCACCAAAGGACGAAGATCCGCTCGATGCCCGACAAATCGACCTCTTGCGCCGCTGGGTGGCTGCCGGAGCGCCCATTAAGGGAACTGAAGAATCGGCTCTGGAGACTGCCGATTCTGACAATGCGGTCTCGGACGACGACCGCAATTTCTGGGCTTTTCGCCCGCCGAAACGGCCCGATGTTCCGGCCATTAAGGCCAAGGCCCGAGTTGCCAATCCCATCGATGCCTTTCTTCTGGAAAAGCTCGAATTTCGCGGTTTATCGTTCAACCGAGAGGCCGGCAGGCTCGTGCTATTGCGGCGGGTCTACTTCGACCTGGTGGGCCTCCCCCCGCCGCTCGAAGAAATCGACGCGTTTCTGGCCGACGATTCGGCCGACGCCTACGAGCGGCTCGTCACTCGGCTCCTCGATTCGCCTCAGTACGGAGAACGTTGGGCCCGGCACTGGCTGGATGTCGTGGGATATGCCGAGTCGGATGGCTATCTCGACGCCGATCGCGAGCGGCCCGAAGCCTGGCGTTATCGCGACTACGTGATTCGGGCGCTCAACAGCGATAAGCCTTACGACCAGTTCATTCGCGAACAGATCGCCGGCGACGAGTTGAGCGATTGGCGCGGGGCCAGGGAGCTGACGGGTGAAATGGCCGATCAGCTCATCGCCACCGGATTCCTGCGAACGGCCAGCGACCCGACCTACGGCGGTTATAAAGAGAAACCTGAAATCTATAAGGTGCTGGCCGACACAGTTCAGATTGTGGGCTCGACGTTTCTGGGAGTGACGATCCAGTGCGCGCGGTGTCACGAACATAAATCGGAACCGATTTCGCAGCGCGACTATTACCAGCTTCAGGCCGTCTTGGCAGGCGCCCTCGATCCCGAGCGCTGGCTGGCTTCGGCCGAACGGTCGATTCCGCTGGCGACCGATGCCCAATTGGCAGTGATTACGGCGCACAATAAGGCGATTTCCGATCGCGTGGCGCAGTTGAATGCAGAAATCGTGCGTCTGCTCGGCGAACATCGCGATCGCCTCTTCGAAGAGAAGCTTCCCCAGCTTGCTGCCGATCTCAAGGAGAGCCTCAAGGCGGCGCTGCTCGTCGCGGCCGACAAACGCACGGCCGAGCAGCAGAAACTGGTGGCCGACCACGCGCCGAACGTCGTTATCGACGACGGGGCCGTCTTCGCAAGATTTACCGATCTGAAGGGCGAAGTCGAAAAAATTCGCGCGGCGATCGCGGCCGAGGCAGCGCTCTCGCGACCCGTGACGCAACTGCGCGGATTGGTCGATCTGGAGGGCAAGCCTGCGGAGACGTTTGTTCTTCGCCGGGGAGATTTCAACAATAAGGGGAAAGCCGTCGATTCCGGCGTTCCCGCCGTTTTGGCGCCGTCCGATTTCCGGTTGCAACCTGTGTTGGGCCCGAAGTCGTCGGGCCGGCGCCTGGCATTGGCCCGCTGGCTGACCGATGCCGGGCATCCTCTCACGGCGCGGCTGCACGTCAATCGGCTGTGGGCGTGGCATTTCGGCAAAGGGATCGTCGAGACGCTCGACGATTTCGGACACACCGGCAAGCTCCCGTCGCATCCCGAGCTGCTCGACTGGCTGGCGTGCGAATTCGCGGCGCAGGGATACAGGCAAAAAGCGATCCACCGGTTGATCGTCACATCGACGGCCTACAGGCAAGCGACGACACTCGATGCCTCCAAGGCCGCGATCGACGCCGAAAACACGTGGCTCTGGGCATTTCGCCCCAAGCGCCACGAAGGCGAAGTGCTTCGCGACGCGCTGCTTGCCGCATCGGGAAAGCTGAACTTGCAGATGTTCGGTCCGGCGGTCGCTATCGTTCGCCAGCCGGATGGTTCGGTGGTCAGTCGCGATGGCGCGCTCGGGAATCGCCGCAGCATCTACCTGCAAGTCCGCCGCAGCCAGCCGGTGACACTCACCGAGGCCTTCGACGCGCCGAAGATGGAAATCAACTGCACCCGGCGCACCGAGGCGATCGTCGCCACGCAGGCGCTGGCACTCATGAACAGCCCGTTCGCGGAATCGAGCGCCCAGGCGATTTCCGCTCGAATTATCGACAGCAGCAGCCAACGCGATGCGCGCATCGACTTCGCCTTTAGACTTCTTTTGGCCCGCTCTCCCACCGCGAGCGAGCGCCGGTCGCTGGCGACGTTCCTCGACGCGCTGACGGCAGCTCAGATCGGTCAATCTGCGACGGCGGCGCAGAAGCAGGCGGCGGAAGATGCGGCCTGGCGCGACGCGGCACTGGCGCTCTTTAATACCAATGAGTTTCTGTTTGTGGATTAAGTTCATGTCGCACGCTTGCTGCAATGTCGATTATCTGAACCTGCCCGATCTCATCGCCCGGCGGGATTTGTTCGGGCGATTGGGAACCGCTCTCACGGGAATGGCGCTGGCCACGCTTTTGGAGGAAGAAGCGCGGTCTTCCGGTGCGGCCGATTCGGCTCATGAAAAAACAGACGCGCCGACC
>DATGKC010000506.1:0-2985 GCA_035294845.1 Planctomycetaceae bacterium
AGACGACACGAACACCGGCAAGAATCACAAGCGATGGGGGAAAGATGCACTCGCAAAAAAACCACACCCATCGTGCGCACCGATGGTCCTGAAATTGGAACAAAAAAAATGCTTGACAAACCTACAAAAGCGTGATGAGTAGTGCATTCACCACGCTTCGCGTGATGCGCTCAATCGAACAAGTAACTCACCGACTCATTGCGGTGAATTCGTTTGATGGCCTCGCCTAAAAGCGGCGCCACGCTGACCACGTGCAGTTTGGGAAACATTTGTTTTTCTGAAAGCGGTATGCTGTTCGTCACGACCACTTCATGCACGGGCGCTTCGCGTAAGAGGGCAGTCGCCTTGCCGCAGAACACCGGATGCGTGGCCCCCACGTAAATCCGGCTGGCTTCATGCGCGAAGACAACGTTGACGGCCCCCACGATCGACCCGGCCGTCGTGATCATGTCGTCGAAGAGCAAGGCCGTCTTCCCCTTGATCGGCCCGCCGATCAGGTTGGCCTGCTTCGTTTCGGTGGCGCTGGAGCGGCGTTTGTCGACGATGCACAGCGTCCCTCCCAGCCGTTCCTGATGATGCAGCGAGCGCTTGATGCTGCCTTCGTCCGGCGCGATGATGGCCACCTCGTCCCGCGGCAGGTTGAGTGTCACGAAGTATTCGTCCAGAATCGGAGCCGCGTAAAGGTGATCGACGGGCACGTCGAAAAATCCCTGAATCTGCGCGGCGTGCAGGTCCATCGCCAGCACGCGGTCGGCTCCCGCCTGGACGATGAGATTGGCCACAAGCTTAGCGGTGATCGGCACGCGCCCGGCGTCCTTGCGGTCTTGCCGCGCATAACCGAAATAAGGGATGACGGTCGTGATCCGATCGGCGCTGGCCCGCTTGCAGGCGTCGATGAGAATCAACAGCTCCATCAGGTTTTCATTCACCGGCGGGCACGTCGGCTGAACGATGAACACGTCGCGGCCGCGGATGTTCTGATCAAGTTTGAGGCCGATTTCCCCGTCCGGAAAATTCCAGGTCTCGACGCGCCCCAGATCGATCCCCAGATACGCCGCGATTTCGGCGGCGAGTTTGGGATGCGCCCGCCCGCTGATGATCGTGAGATGTTCGTGCATGATTGCCGCCGTGCCTGAACTGGATGTGGTTCCCGCAGTGAAAGGCTAGTCGCCCCCAGAGCGAGACGCAAGAGCCGGCGCTGCGGATAGATGCCAGCGCGACCCAACTTTGCCGCACGCCGATGAAGGGTGCAAAAAATTAGCTCCCCAGCACCCCCGGGCGGTGCACAATTCAGACAGGAACAAGATCAGGCGAGCCGCGGGCGTCAGCCCGTGGGTTGACGGCCGACGAATCGGAGTCGCAGAATCAGTTACGGTCTGTTCCTCAGGAGCCGGGGGTCGTCGCGAAGCGACCATCCGCGGAAATCGGCAATCGAATTCCTGGTCTCGGCTGCGGCCTAAGAACCACGGATGGCCCAGCGCGGCCGAAAGCCGCAACCAAGGAGTGCGGAGAGAACCACGAAACACCCAGCGCGGCCGTCAGCCGCAACCAAAGCGATCAAATAAGACAAATGACCGCGGATTTCGCGGATACGCGCGGATGCACAAGAGCAAAACGAACCTGTTCCTTGGATTGAGTCTGCCGCCCATTGTTTTCAGCCCCAACTGGCGGCTTTCGTGTATTTGGCGTGTTTCGTGGTCCCATCCGATAATCAGTGATGTGCTTGTGGCGCCTGCCAAATCGGAGTTGACGTTCCGTCGTCGGCGAGTATAATATACAAAAGAACACTACATTGGTGCGCACGAAACGAACATCCGCAAAAAGTGCAGTCGCATCCGAACCGATGAATCCTCAGACTCCCAAGGGGCGCAGCGCCCACTCGTCGCCGCCGAACCGCTTTGAAAAAGTCCACGCGGAAGCCGACTTCGAGCAGCTTGAGCACGACGACGAATTCATCGAGCAATTGTCCGTGGTTCCCACCGAGTTTCTTCCCGACGCCTCGAAAAGCGTCGTCACAGAAAACGACAGCCCCGATGTTCCTTTTCGCTACAGCCTCAATCCCTACCGGGGATGCGAGCATGGCTGCGCCTATTGCTACGCGCGGCCCACGCACGAATACCTGGGCCTCGGCGCGGGGATCGACTTCGAGTCGAAAATCTTCGTCAAAGAACACGCGGCCGACCTGTTTCGAGAATTTCTTTCGCGCGATCGCTGGCAGAGCGAATTGATTGCCTTCTCGGGAGTGACCGATTGTTATCAGCCGGCCGAAAGACGCTTCCGCATCACGCGCGGCTGTCTGGAAGTCGCTCTCGAAGCGCGCCAGCCGGTTGGGATCATCACGAAGAACGCGCTCGTTCTGCGTGATCTCGACTTGCTGCAAGAAATGGCTCGCTTGCACCTCATGCACGTCAACCTCAGCGTGACGAGTCTCGACGACGAATTGGCCCGCTCGATGGAACCGCGCACGAGCCGGCCGCGGGCCCGCTTGCGAGCCGTCGAAACGCTGGCGGCGGCCGGGGTGCCAGCGGCCGTGATGGTGGCCCCGGTGATTCCCGGGCTGAACGACAGCGAAATTCCCGCGCTGCTTAAGGCCGCGCAAGACGCCGGCGCGATCGCCGCCGGCTATGTTCTGCTTCGGTTGCCCCTCGCCGTTTCGCCGATATTTGCCGATTGGCTGCGGCGCACGCAGCCTGTGCGCGCCGCAAAGGTCGAAGGGCTGATTCGCTCGACGCGCGGCGGAAACCTGAATTCGTCTCAATTCGGAGAGCGGATGAAAGGTTCCGGTGTGATCGCCGACGAAATCGGCAAGACGTTCCGGCTTTTCGCCCGCAAATTCGGCCTCGACAAGCCCATGCCCGAGCTCGATTTCACGCAGTTTCGGCCCCCTGCGGCCAAATCGGGTCAACTGCGACTGTTTTGACAATCTCTGCGGGCCCGCACATGACCTCATTCTTGCGGGAAATGCACCTGCACCTCCGGGTGCAT
>DATGKC010000507.1:0-6096 GCA_035294845.1 Planctomycetaceae bacterium
CGTTCAACGCGGTGAGCGAGGCATTCCTCGCGGTGCACATGGGAGGGCGTTTCGAACCGATCGGAGAATCTTTCCACGGAGCGACGATCACCGTCCCCGCCGGGGCCGACCTGGTGCCGGGACTGGCGGAGTCGATTGACGCTAAAAAGCCGGATGAAAGCGCTTCGAAATCGGGAGACGAATAATTCCAGGAATTTCGGTTGCCGCCCTTTTGCGGCCACTTTCCGGCCAACGTTGGATGTGGCCGGTCTTCCCCGTTGTGGCCGGTCTCCCCCGTTGTGGCCGGTCTCCCGACCGAGCCACACGCCGCCGACCGCAGGTCTCCTCGAGCGTCGCTAAAGCCGCAATCAGCAACCTTCCGGGCGTCATCACGCTCGGGAGACCTGCGGTCGCGCCCACGGCGGGGTCAGGAGACCCGCGCCGAACAAGAACAATGACCCGCGCCGATCGCGGCTATTTCTCCGGCGGCGTCGCCGGTTTCTCTGGCGCGGCGGTTTGCACTACCGCTTCAAGCTGTTCAATCGACTTTTGCAAATCGGCCAATTGCTTCTTCAAACCGGCAATCTGCTCGGCAAGCGAGACGTGCGGGGAGAGCCGTGCCGCAACAGAGTCGGCAGAGTAGAGCAAACTGGCGTCCTTCGCGACGTCGGTGAAGGTACCGTCCTGGTTGCTCTTCAGCAGACTCAACCCCAATGCGCTCCCTGCGTCCCTATCCCAAACCACAGAACCTGCAAATCTATTCCACAGCTCGTATTGCCCTGACGACTCGTTCGTCAGCCGCGGCGCGACGTCGCGAGACATTTCTTGCCCCGCTCGAAAGAAGGCGACCGAGACGGTGCGATCCTTGATCTCCTGAATCTGCGCATTGGCGGCATCGACAGTCGTGAGCCGCTTTCCGTCGAGCTTGATCAAAACGTCGTTTCGCTGGATCCCCGCCTTGGCGGCAGGACTGTCGGCAACGACCTCGGTTACCACCAATCCCTCTCCGGCTGCCAATCGCAGTTGGCTGCGGAGCGCATCGTCAGCCTCCGCCAGGTTGAGGCCCACGCGATAATGCGGCTCGGCGCGACTGAGCGCATAAAGGGGCTGCCTACCCAACAGCCAACGAATGGATTGCCCGCTGTGATTCGATTCCGCCGGAAATGTGACAATCTGGTTGGAGATTTCATAGACCGGCTTCTTGGGAACCGCGACCGTCGCTGTCACCGGTTTCCCTTTTCGCAATACATGGAACACGACGCTCTTACCCTGTTCGTTTGCCAGCAGATCGTGAAACGGCTTCGGTCCCGAGATCGACTGATCGCCGATCTTAAGCACGATGTCATGAAGCGCGAGGCCCGATTTGGCTGCCTCGCTTTGCTCGCTGACGCTGGTCACGACGACGCCGATTCCCGCTGCCACGTCGAGCTGCGTCCGTAGCGCGGCGTCCACATCGGCGACTTCGATTCCCAACAGATTGCCGTAGGTGAGCGTCGCGAAGTTGAGGGCGACGTTGTCGCTGACAAAGAGGTTCCCGTTCACACTTCTGTATATGCTGTCGATCTGGGACGAGTGCTGATTGGAAGACTGCGTTGGCTCCGGTTGAGCAGGCGGCTCTTGCGCCCAAAGCTCACCAGGACCCACGCCGCAAAGGCTGGCGACCAGCACGAGAGCAAGTCCGATTCTGCGTGATGTCATGGAACTCTTCCTTTCAATTGACGACCAGGGGAATGCGATTGACGTTCAGTTTTTCGACCGGTACGACGACTGACTGGCCGTCGGGGAGCCTGGCGAACAGATATCGGCGTTCCAGCGACACGTTGTAACCGCGGCGCTGCCATTGCTGTTTCACATAGTCCGGAATCACGCCGGGCTGCCGTGCCGGCTGCGACGCATCGAGCGCCGCGGGGACAACCGGAATCCTGATGGCGGTCGCCGGCCCTGATCGGCCCCCCGCCTGAACGTCGAGCGCCGCAAGAATCGGCTCGTCTTCAGGCGGCAGCGCGATTTTGCCGAGAGTCAAGCTGGGATCGTTTGATTCGGGCGCACGAGAATTGAGGGCCGCGGTTTCGCTCTCGCGGTTCAGAGACGGCTCGCCACTGCGAAACGCGAGCCCCAGAAAAAAGGCCAGGCACACGGCCGCCGCGGTGAGCCCGGTGCTAATCGCCTGCCTCGAGCCATTGACGGCGCCTGGCGTTGGCGGCCGACTGCAACTGGCTTGACTGCCGCCGGGAGCGGCGCTGGGCGATCGCTCCAGCGCGGCCGACCACGTCTGGGCTTCGAGGAACGCCAATCCGCAGGCGCGCCAGCGGGTGGCGTCTTCATCGAGCCACGACAATAGCCGCGCGCGCGATGGCTCATCGAGCTCGTCGCAGACCAGGCGATCGAGCAAGCCTTGCACTTCCATTTCACCCCAGTTGATTTCAGATGTCATCATTCGTCCCCCTGGATTCCCAGCGCCAATAGTTCGTGCCGCAACCGCAAGCGAGCCCGCGTGAGCCGCGACTCGACAGCCTTCTCGCTGATCCCCAGCCTCTCGGCAATCTGCCGGCAGCTCCACCGCTGGCCATATTTGAGCAACAACACTTCGGCATCAGCGCCGGCGATGCGCGCCAGCGCCTCTCGCGTTTGCTCGTGGCGTTCTTTGGCGACCAACCAGGCCAGGATATCTTTGGCATGTCCGTTTCCCAAGATCGTCCGCTCGTGGATCAATCCCCGCAGGGCCCGGCGTTCCCGTCCGAGCTTGCGCCGATAACGCGATGACTGGACGACGGCCAGCCGATGGAGCCACGGCGCAACCTTGCTGGAATCGGCCAGCGGCGCCGCCTGCTCGATCGCGGCCAGCGCCACGCGCTGAAACACCTCGTCGACGGCCTGCGCTTCGCCTGTGCGAGCCAGTATCACTTTTCGAAGCCACTCCTCGTGGAGAGCCAAGGCCGCTCCCCAGTCGGCGCCGAGCGCCGCCGCTCCGCCGATCGGCGATGGCTGCTCAAATGTCATTCCGCCAAGAATAGTTCCCGCAGCGGCGAAAATCCTTCGCAAATTTCGCTCATTGTCGCGTTGTGGCCGGTCTCCGCCCTGGTTGTGACCGGTCTCCCGACCGAGCCACTCGCCGCCGACCGGAGGTCTCCCCGAGCGTCGCTCAAGCCACAATCAGCAACCATCAGGGCGTCATCACGCTCGGGAGACCTGCGGTCGCGCCCACGGCGGGGTCAGGAGACCCTCGCCGAACATTGGAGACCCGCGCCGAATGCTGAAAACTGCAAACTGTTGACGCTCGCCCACGCGCGCAGTATGAAAGGATGGCGGACGTGACGTGTGGCGTTCGGCAAATCACGTCAGAATGATCGGATCATCCGCATTTCCCAAGAGTCTCACTGCGCGCACCGATCGTGGTTTCGGCTTTCAACGACAAATTCCCCGCGAACGGCTCCCCATGACTCTGGCGATCGAAACCCACCAGTTGACGCGGTACTTCAACGATTTCTTCGCGGTCAGCGGCATCGACCTGGCAGTCGAGCGCGGCACCTTTTACGGATTCCTCGGGCCCAACGGCGCGGGAAAATCGACGACGATCAAGATGCTCACGGGGCTGCTGGCCCCTTCCGGAGGGCAAATGATCGTGCTGGGCCGAAACATGCTCGACCCGAACGAAGCGCTCGAGGCCAAGCGCCGCATGGGAGTCATCCCCGAAGACCTCGCGTTGTTCGACAACCTCACGGCCCGCGAGTATCTCACGTTCGTCGGACGCATCCACCTCATGCCGCGTGAGACGATCCGCAGCCGTTGCGACGAGCTGCTTTCGCTGCTCGCACTGGAAGACGACGAGAAGAAGCTCACGTTGGAATACTCGCACGGCATGAAGAAAAAGCTGGCCATGGCGGCGGCGCTGCTTCCCAATCCCGACTTGTTGTTTCTCGATGAGCCGTTCGAGGGGGTCGACGCCGTGACGTCGAGAGTGATTCGCGATTTGCTGGCGGGGTTTGTGGCGCGCGGATCGACGGTGTTTCTGACCTCGCACGTGCTGGAAATCGTCGAGCGACTCTGCACGCACGTGGGTATCATCGTCAAGGGAAAATTGGTCGAGCAGGCCGCGCTGGAAACGATTCGCCACGGCGGCTCACTGGAAGATCGCTTTCTGCAACAGGCCGGCGCCGACACCGAAGCCACTCGCAAGCTCAATTGGCTCGAGGAGGCGGCTTCTTGAACTGGCAGCACCTTACGGCCTTTCTCTGGCTGCGCTGGCGGCTGCTGGCGAACCAATGGCGCCGCGGCGGCACGCTGAATGCCGTCTTGATGATGATCGTGACGGTGGTCGCCCTCGTCATGGCCGTGCCGCTATTCGTTCTCACGTTCGTGCTCGGCCTCTATGCAATTCCCAAGGCCGAGCCGGTGCACCTTCTGTTCGCATGGGACGGGGTCGTTGCCGGCTTCGTCTTCTTTTGGATGATCGGCCTCATCACCGAACTGCAACGGACCGAGCCTTTGTCGCTGTCGAAATTCCTGCACTTGCCCGTTTCGGTCAACGGCGCGTTTCTGATCAATTACGTCAGCTCGCTCGTGCGCTTGAGCCTCGTGATCTTTGTGCCGCTGATGATCGGGTTTTGCCTGGCGCTGATCGTTACGAAGGGGGTCTTACTGCTCTCGGCGCTGCCCCTCTTGGCGGGATTCTTGTTGATGGTCACGGCGCTGACCTATCAATTCCAGGGCTGGCTGGCCTCCCTGATGTCGAACCCCCGCCGACGCCGGTCGGTGATCGTGGCGGCGACCGTGCTCTTCGTCCTGATCGCTCAACTCCCCAGCATGCTGAACTTTTTGGGCGTTTGGGGCGGCCGACCGCGGGGCCCGGGGTCTGGGACATTCGCCGAAGAATTGGCCAAGATCGATCACGCCTTGCAAGCGCACGAGATCGATGCCGCCGAGCATTTGCGGCGGCGGCAGGAGCTTGTCCAAAAACAACAGCTTGCCGCAAAACAGGCCGAGCGCGACGATTTGGAGTCTCTGCAGCAGACGGCCAGGATTCTGAATTTGGCTGTGCCTGCCGGATGGCTGCCGCTGGGAATCATGGGCGCCAGCGAAGGACGCCTCCTGCCGGCTGTGCTGGGGTTTTTGGGGATGACGCTGATCGGAACAGCCAGCCTGTGGCGGGCCTACCGCACCACGATTCGACTCTATCAAGGACAGTTCACCTCGAGGAAGGTTCGCAAAACGCCCTCGGCCGCGGCGGCTGCCGGCGCGCACAAGTCATCCGCCCGGCTTCTGGAAATGCGCTTACGTGGGCTGACTGAGCCGGTGTCGGCCATCGCCCTGGGAGGTCTCTCGTCGCTATTGCGCTCGCCCGAAGCGAAAATGATGTTGCTCACGCCGCTCGTCCTGGGCGGAGTCTTCGGCTCGCTCCTGATCAAGGCGCCTCAAAACATTCCGGAATCGATGCGGCCGCTTTTGGGCATGAGTGGAATGCTGGTCGTGCTCTTTGGCATCGTGCAGGTGATGGCCAATCAATTCGGATTCGACCGCGACGGCTTTCGCGTGTTCGTGCTGTGCGCCGCGCCGCGCCGCGATATTCTGCTCGGCAAGAACCTGGCTTTCGCGCCCTTGACCTTGGGAATGGCCGCGATCATGTTGATCGTCGTTCAGTTCCTCTGTCCCATGCGGCTCGACCACCTCTTGTCGATGTTGCCGCAATACGCGTCGATGTATCTCCTTTTTTGCGTGTTAATGAATTTGATCTCGATTTACGCGCCCATGCACATCGCCGCAGGCTCGCTGAAGCCGGCGAACGCGAAGCTGGTTCCGGTCCTGATTCAGATGTTCGTGATTCTCTTGTTCTTCCCGCTGACGCAGGCGCCGACGTTCTTGCCGCTGGCGATCGAAGCGGCGCTGAGGTCGCTGGGCTGGGTCTCCACCGCCCCAATCTGCCTCTTGCTGTCGCTGGCCGAATGCGCGGGCGTGGTGCTCTTGTACCGAATCTCCTTGAGCTGGGAAGGCGGCCTGTTGCAATCCCGCGAGCAGAAAATCCTGGAGGCCGTGACGCACAAAGCGGTGTGAGAGCCGAGCAGCGGGTCTCCGTGTTGGCCGCGGGTCTCCCATTGTTCACTGTTCGGCGCGGGTCTCCGA
>DATGKC010000508.1:0-11900 GCA_035294845.1 Planctomycetaceae bacterium
AAGTGCCTGAAATTCGACACGTTGCCGTCGCCACCAATGTCTGATAAACTGGCGTTGATGGATTATTCGTTCGCGGCCGTTTGGGATGGGTGAGGGCACACAAAGCAGGTTCGTGTACTGCTCGTCGCCGCTGACGGTCGAAAAAGAGAGCGTAATGGACGATCGAGCAAGCACAGCAAACCAAGTGTCACTGAGGTTTACCCGAAGGGACTGGCTCCGCGCCGGTTGCGCGGGCGCCGTGGGTTTTCCGTCGGTTTTGGGCAATCTGCCTTGTGCGTGGGCAGCCGGCGCATTGCCAGCGCCCCAGCGGCGGCGGGCAAAGTCGGTCATTCTGATCCTGCTCACCGGCGGCCCGAGCCAACAAGACACGTTCGATCTCAAGCCCGAGGCTCCGGACGGAATTCGCGGGGAATTTCGGCCAATCGACACGGCTGTCCCGGGTATCCAGATTTGCGAACATTTGCCCCTTTTGGCCTCCCGCGCGCGGCATTACGCGCTGGTGCGATCGATGTCGCATCGCGAGGGAAGCCATTTGCCGGGGACGCACAAGGTGCTCACCGGCCGCCCGATGCCGCTGCAACGAGGCAGCGACCTCGACAACGTTTTGTCGCGTCGGGATTGGCCCTGCTATGCGGCGGCGCTCGATGTCGTCCGACCGCGGACCGACGGCGTCCCGAATGGCGTCACATTGCCCAATCGGTTGATTGAAGGGCCGCTGACGTGGCCCGGCCAGCACGCCGGCTTTCTCGGAGCGGCCCACGATCCCTGGCAGATCATGCAGGACCCAAACCTGCCCAACTTCCGCGAAGACAGCCTCGCCTTGCCGGCTGGGGTCACAGTCGACCGCTTGAGCCATCGCGGGGCGCTATTGCGCGAAGTCACCTTGCAGCGCGGCTTGCTCGATGCGGCGGCCACAGAACAGGCGTTCGGCGAGCAGCACGCCGCGGCCATCAATCTGCTGACTTCCGGAAAGGTCACGCAGGCGTTTGACATGGATCGTGAACCGGCCGCCATTCGCGATCAATACGGACGTCACCTGTTCGGCCAATCGTTGCTGCTGGCTCGACGCTTGGTGCAGGTCGGCGTGCCGATCGTGCAGGCCAATATGGGAATCGTGCAAACGTGGGACACGCATGACAACAACTTCGTAAAGCTCAGGGATCGCCTGTTGCCGCCGCTTGATCGAGGCGTTTCCGCCCTGCTCGACGACCTGGCGGCACAGGGGCTTCTGAACGAAACGTTAGTGGTCATGGTGGGAGAATTCGGTCGCACTCCGAAGATTTCATTGACGGCAGGGGCGACCATTCCCGGACGCGATCACTGGCCGCAGGTCTACACGGCCTTTTTCGCGGGAGCGGGCGTGCGCGGGGGGCAGGTGATCGGTCGTTCTGACGACATCGCCGCTTTTCCCGTCACACGGTCTTATGCGCCCGACGATATCGGGACGACGATTTTCGAATCGCTGGGGCTTGCGCCGACGACCGAATTTCGCGATAAGCTCGGCCGGCCGCTGCAGCTCGCAACCGGGCATGTCATCGAGCCGCTGTATTCCGGCGCGTAAGTCGCGCCGAGATCAGAGCCTTTACTGTCGCGCCAAGCGGTGCTTTAATCGGCTCATCGAACGCCCTTTGAGAATCGAGGAGCAAGATGCCTGGTCGAAGCGTTGCGGTCACCCTCGTCGCGGCTCTCAGTTGTGTCTGGTGTTCCTCAGGGCTGGCCGGCGAGGCGGCATCTGAAATCCGCAACCGCATGCGGCTTTTGATGCCGGATGATTTCAGCGATTTGCAGCTTTGCGGCTGGCGCGTCGAGCTGGGCCGGCCCGATGAGAACAATCCGCTGATCGAAGGCGAAATGCCCTGGGACCGCGGGGGCGTGGGGATTCACGGCTCAGTCTTCAAAGACCCCATCGACGGAAAATGGAAGGCCTACGTCGTTTGCACGCCCGCTGAAGAATTCCCCGAACGGCGACCCGAAAACCAGGGAAAGCCCTGGTCGTCCGAGAATGCGGCTCATCGGCGCGTGTGTCTGTTCGAAAGCCCTGATGGAATTCACTGGAATCGCCCGCAACTGGCTAATGTCTCGTTCGGCGACCATAAGACGACGAACATCATCTTCGACGTGAACGATGGCGTTTCGGCCTACTCGTCCATTCTGATCGATCCGGGCAATAAGCAGTGGCCTTATGAAATGCTCGTCCTGCGGGAAAGCTGGGTCGCGGTCAAGGGCAAGCCGCCCGAGGGCAATGGATACTATCGCTACCGCTCGCGGGACGGCCGCGCCTGGGAGCGGGTGGGCGGGAAGATGAGCGGCCCGATGACGGGAGACCTGTGCTTTTTCTACCGCGTCGGCGGCGTGCTCTCGCCGTTTCAGATTCCCGAGCAGGCCGCGGACCTGACGCCCTTCGTCGCCTATTATCGCCTCGGCAGCCCGCGACAGCCGACCGATCATGTGCCGGTTTACGAGGATTTTCCGCGCCGCAGTTGTTACCGCGCGCAGAGCCGCGACGGCCGGACTTGGGAGAAAGATCCTTCGATGCTGCTGACTGCCGACGAACGCGATCATCGCGACACGCAATATCAGGAATGCGTGCCGCTGCAAGTCCCCGGCGGGTACGTCGCGATGGTGACGATGTATCTGCCGCTCACACAGACGTTGAACCTGCGCCTGGCCGCCTCGCGCGATGGAAGGCATTGGTGGTTCCCCGATCGACGCGCGTGCCTCGATAATGCGCCCTTGGGCGAATACGGCGCGGGGATGATCTGGCAGAGCCAATACCTGCACGTCGAGAACGGCCGGTTGCTGGCCTATTACGGCGCGACCGAGGGCCCGCACCGCCAGATCTCAGATACTCGCGCGCCTTCCAAGGAAGTCAATTATCAAGAGAGCGTGATCGATCACGGCGGACACTTCATTCCGTTCAATGCGGCCCTGTGCCGGGCGTCGTGGCGGTTCGACCGATTGTATGCGCTGGCGTCAAACGCCGGCGGCCCGACGATCGGCCGCGCGACCACCAAACCGGCCGAGCTCGGAGGCCGGCGGCTGTTCGTCAACCTCGCCACGCGCCCGGCGAAAAAAGCCAGCCAGCGGGGGATCGACGCGGGAATGCTGCAAGTCGAATTGCTGGATGGCCAAGGTCAGCCGATCGCCGGCTTTACGCGGGACGATTGCCGCCCGTTGCAGGGAGACGACCGCGACATGGCGGTACAATGGGCCGCCGGCGACACGGCGCCGGCCGCGGCCCGCCAGGCGAAATTCTATTTGAAGCGCGCGTTTTTGTATGGATTCGAGTTTCGAGCTGGAAAATGAAAGTGGCATGATTTCAGATTGCAGTTCGTCGGAAATGAAAGCAATTAGCGGAAGCGCAATGCACTGTTGACCAGCTCGACTCACTCTGAGGTAAATCATGTTTAAGGGCCCAATCTCACGGCGAACCTGGCTCCAATCGGGCGTGGCTGGATCCTACGGAGTGCTGGCCGGCATCGGGGCAGTTGCTTCTGCCGAATCGTTCGCCGCAGCGCCGGCAACGAAGCCCAGCGCCCTTACGATCACCAACGTCGAGACGTTTTCGCTGGCGCACAAGCTGCCCAAAGCCATCGGCGTCTCAACCGCGCTCTCGAACGTTCGCGACGCCTTGCTGGTAAAAATCACCACCGACAGCGGGCTGGTGGGATGGGGTGAAACGTCCGACGTGGGCGGGACCCGCGGAATTATCGAAGATCATTTGAAGACGGTGCTCCTCGGGAAAAACCCGCTCGAGCATCGCAAACTGTGGCGCGCGCTGTGGGGGGCGAATTTCGGCGATGGCCGCGCCGTGGCCGGCGTCGACATTGCCTTGCACGACCTTCGAGGCAAGGCGCTCGGCCAGTCGGTCGCCGAGATGTACGGCGGCCGGCAACAGGACAAAATTATGGCCTACGCGGCCGCCATGAATTACACCGAGGGTGTTCGCCCGGAAGATCAATACCCCGCCGAAGCCGCGGCCCTCGTCAAACGCGGTTTTCTGGCGATGAAGATTCGCACCGGTCGCTTCGAGAATCGGCGCGATCTGGCCGTGCTGGCCAAGGTCCGCGAGACCGTCGGTGCCGAAATCCGGCTGCTGACGGATGGCAACGGCGCGTTTACGCTCCCGCAGGCGGTGAAGTTCGGGAAGGAGCTCGACAAGCTCGACTTCTATTGTTTCGAAGAGCCGCTGCCGCAGGGCCTGAACTACGCCGGCTACGACGTGCTCACGCAGTCGCTCGACATTGCGGTCGCCGGCGGAGAAGCGCTCGATTCACGGTCTTCGGCGCGGGACCACGTCGTCAAGCGGTCGTTCGACATCATCCAGCCCGACGTGACGCTCTGCGGCGGCGTGGCCGAAGTGTTGTTTATTGCCGAAATGGCCAGGATCTTCAGCGTGCAGTGCATCCCGCATTGCTGGTCGGGCGCGATCGCCATCGCCGCCACGCTGCAAGTGCTCTCGCTCTTGCCCCCCTATACCTGGGGCTTCACCAGCGATCAGCCGATGCTCGAATTCGACGTGTTCGAAAACCCGTTCCGCGATGAAATCGTGGCCAATCCGTTTCAAATCAAGAACGGCCACGTCTCGGTCCCCACCGGCCCGGGCCTCGGGATTGAAGTCATCGAAGAAAGAGTCAAGAAATACGTCGCGAAATAGCCCCACGGCTGCTCGTCGCGTGTCCAACGACGTGCCGAGATATCCGCGGTCGTAAGGCTTTGCCGCTGCTGTTCGGTTCAATCGTTTCCAAATGGATAGGGTGAGAGCGAATGCGATCCATTCGGCTCGCTGCCGCGCGCCGGTGCTTTGGTGCATGTGCCAACAAAAATGTGTTCGTACCGGCCGATCTCGTTCAATGTGAGCGTCGTATGGAGCCGAGACCGCAATTCGTCGACGGATGTCGTTTTGACCAGCACGATTGCCTCCGACTCCGCGCAGAGCACGTTGACCACATCATCGACTTCGCCCGCTTCGAAGCTGTGCACGCGCCGCTCGGCGACATGAAAGGCGAAAGAATCGGCCTCGCTCGTGAGCGACAGGCAGACGATCGGAACCGAGCGCTCGATTTGGCCCTGGCACATATTCAACACCGGATCGACCTTCGAACGGAGGCCGGCAAGACGCGGATAAAAATCGACGACTCCCATTCCCATTTCGCACGCAACCACGAAAGCCAGCACGCTCCACGGCGCAATCTTGCGCGAAAATATGCCCAATCGCAGCACGAACGCCGCCAGAGTGCAACAGCCAACCAGCGCCAGCCAACGCGGCAAGCGCCCCGAAGCGGCCCCATCGAGATTCCACATGTCGAAGCTGCCGCAAACCAGCGCCGCCCCCAGCAAGATCAAAACCAAGTGTTGAGGCGACCGGTGGCGCACGTAGCGAAGAAACCGGTTGTCAACCCGCCCCGAGAGGATCGCCTCGAGCCCGCGCCCCACGATCAGGCAGATAAGGGGCACCGCCGGCAATACATAAGGCGGAAGCTTGCCGCTCGAAAGCGTGAAGAGCAGCACCGTCCATCCCGCAGCCAGCGCGAAAAACCCGATGTCCCACGTGCGCCAGGGCCGCACCGTTCCGCCACGATCGAGTAAGAAGGCCGCCACCGCGGGAAACAAAATCGAACAGGGAAGCATGCCGACGAACAGCACAGGCGCGTAGTACCACCACGGCTCAGCGTGAGAAAGCCCGGAGACGAATCGGCTCACGTGATGCGTCCAGAAGAACTCGGCCAGAAATCCGGGTTGTCGGATATTCACGAGCAGAAACCAGGGGACCGAAACGACTCCCGCGATTGCGCCGTACACGGCCCAATCGCGGGCGCGGATCGCCCTTGAGCCGGTCAACCAGCGATTGAATGCGATCGGAGGCAAACACAAGGCTGCCGCCACAGGGCCTTTCGCCAGGACGCCCAGGCCGCAGGCGATCGCCGAGATTGCCCACCAGCCTCGATTGAGCGCGGTGCTTCGCGCGGCCAGGTGCCCCGCCAAGAGACCGACCGTGGTAAACAGCGTGAGCAAAGTGTCGATGAACACGAATCTTGCGGAAATCAAAAATCCGAAGCAAGACAATATCGCCAGGCTGCCCAGCCATGCCGCCGCGTAACCGACGAAACGCGAGCCAAGCAGAAGAGCGCAGAGAACAGTCCCCAGCGCCGCGAGCGCGGGGATGAGACGCGCCGAAGCTTCCGAAACGCCGAACAGACGAAAGCTGCCCGCGGTCAACCAGTAAAAGAGCGGGGGCTTGTCGAGATAGGGCTTGCCCAGCCGCGTCGGAACGATCAAATCGCCCGAATCGAGCATTTCGCGTGAAATTTCGGCATAGCGGCTCTCATCCGGATCGATAAGGGGATACGACAAGTTAGGCAGCAATAAGAGCCCGGCCAGAGCGATCAAGAGCAGAGTGCCCAAACAACGCGCTCGACGGTCGACGACGAGTCCCACCTGCGGGTCGGGGCAAGACAAAAACACCTGCGACCACCAGAGCACAACGCCGCCGGTTAGGCGCGCAATCGCGCCCGCGCCGTGCGGCTGAAAAGCGCCCGTGTTCTCCGGGTTGTGACGACTCATCCGTGAGCTGGGATTCCTGGTTGTTCAAATCGGCGCGCAGTATCTGACCGCCGCGCCAAGTCGGGATCGCCCGCAATAAACCCAGCCGCGCGCTTATGGATTCGTGATTTTTGCCGGAATGGACGAATGGACCGGTTTTTGAGACCGGCTCGACTCCCGAGTGGCCATAGCGCTATGCTGAACGGCATACGAATGCGGAGCGTGCGCGGCTGCGATGCTGCTCGACTTGGCACGGCCGGTGCTGAGAGGCTCGGTCCGATCTGCATCGGTATCTACACATCGCTGTCGCGATTGCGGCCCCTGCCGGCTTGCCCGGCAGGACCGAAAGATTGGACGGCTAGAAAGAAAATGGAAAACGGATCAGACCCCTGCCGGCTTGGTTCCGGCAGGTGAATCAGATTGCCCGGCTATAGCTGCTGAATCTCGTTCACCGGCCGGGCGAGCCGGCAGGGGTCCCGAAAATATTCTGTGTGCCGACGTCTAGCCGTTCAATCTCCTCACCTGCCGCACGAGGCGGCAAGGGGTCGCCCGTTGTGGCCGGTCTCCCGACCGAGCCACCCGCTTTGACCGAAGGTCTCCCGCGCGTCTCGTGAGCCCATAAATGTCGTCTCGGCGCTTCGCGCGACCCAAAAGTTGTCACCAAAAGGCTTGGAAGAACTGCGCTCGAGCCGCGTGCGAAAACAATCTGCAACGCGCTCTGGGGGCCGAGTGGCGAATCGGCGCAGTGAACCACCGAGACTCATCGCGCGGAACGATGATGACTACTTTACATCTTCGCTCTGCGTGATGCGGCAGCATGGGCGGGTGCCAAGAACGGGTTTCTATTTCTTGTCCGGAATCTTGGGCCCCAGGAACCAACACAGCCGGCCTTTGCCGACTGAGAGGACGCCGTCGAACTCCAAGGCGGCAATATGACCCTTGCCGAAATCGAATTTTCCGCCGCCGATGAGATCCGTCAGGCAACGGCTCATGTCGGGCTCATGGCCCACCAGCGCCACGCTCGAAGCGGGTTGATCGCGCAGCAGCCGCAGTAGCGGTCGGGCCTGGGCCCCCGGCGCCAGCAGCTCGGTGAAAACAATGTCCGACTTTTTGAGCCCGGCCGATTTTGCGAATATTTCGGCCGTTTCAGCGGCGCGAAGCAGGGGACTGGATATCACGCTCGCGGGAAGCCGCGTCTGGTCGGCGAGCCGATCGCAGAATTTGCGGAATCGTTTGCGCCCTTTGTCGGTCAACGGCCGTTCGGCGTCAGGGCCGTCGAATTCGTCGCGCTCGGCGGCAATCGCGTGACGCACCAGCCAGATGTGCATGGCATGCTCCGTTACGTCAATGGCGCCGCCGATAAACTCGATTGTACGTCGATGGCCAGTCAATATCGCCGAATTACGCCTGTGACGACCCCCAAAATCTCGACTTTCGTGGCGTAGATCGGCTGCATCGTGGAATTGGCCGGCTCCAGCCGCACGCGGTGCGATTCCTTAAAGAAACGCTTGAGCGTCGCGTCTTCGCCGTTGAGCAAAGCCACGACAATGTCTCCATCGCGGCAGGTGCGCTGCTTCTTGACGACGACGTAATCGCCGTCGGCGATTTGCGCCTCGATCATCGAGTTGCCGGTCACTTTCAGGCAGAATTGATTGTCGGAATCGAAAAGCTTGCTGAAATCCACCTGCTCGTGCTGCTCGATGGCCATGAGGGGGCTGCCGGCCGCGATTCGACCGGCCAAGGGCAGGCTCATTTTCGTCAGCGGTTCGGAAATCTGAATGGCGCGCGACATGTGCGCTTCGCGCGTGATCAACCCCTTCTTCTCAAGCGCCTTGAGATGACACATCACGCCATTGGGCGAACGGATTTTGAAGCCACTGCCGATCTCGCGAACCGTCGGCCCGTAGCCGCGATTCAGGATTTTGTCCTTGATGAAATCGTAAATCGCCCGTTGACGCGGCGTCAAAGGGTTCATCGGACTTTTCGCGTTTTTCGCGTTCATGCCCTCGTGCTCCTGTGGAAATACCTGGGTCCTGGCAGCCAAGGCCATTTTAATATACAGGTGTGCACAACGCAAGGGCATAGTTGGCATCTGTTCACCCCTCGGCCTTCGCTTCGCCCTGGGCAGGTGGCTCCGAGTCGGCCTTCGGCGTGGATGAATCTTTCACGTTCGGCTTGCCGTCGGCTTTGTCCGCGGTCGAAACGCCGCCCAGCAGCTTTTCGACGTGTGCCGCGAGCGAATCGATTTTCACATTCGTGCTGACGACGTTCCCGCTCTGATCGATCAACCAAATGGCCGGAAGCTCCATGATGCCGTAATACGTGACGATCGGATTGTTCCAGCCGCGCTGATCGCTCTCCTTATAAAAGATTTGCGGCCAGGGAATCTTGTGCTTGACGACGAATTGTTGAACCAGGTCGGCGTCCTGATCGAGATTGACGCCGATCACGGTCAGTCCCTGTTTCGACAGCTTTCGCGAAATCTCAGACAGTGCTGGCAACTGATCCAAAAAGGGGCGCACTTCGGCCGACCAGAAAACGATGAGAACGACCCTGCCCAGGAGATCATCGACCGCAAGTTGATCGCCGTCGATCGTGGGACCAGCCAGTTGCGGGGGCCTGCCGACCAATTTCAGCCGGCGCATGATCGGCCCGACACTGATCGCATATTGGCTTTTGGGGAAGCCCTGCTGCAATAGCGTGTAGCATTCGAGAGCTTCTTTCATCAAACCGGCGATTTCACAGCTCCGGCCCGCGGTGAACAAAAGCGGCAACGACCGCCGCTCTTCACTCGTGAAATTTTTTGCAAAATGACACGCCTGGCGGGCGAATTCCTTGAGGCACCGCGAATCGGCCGCCGCCGATTCTTTCGCGCGCAGATAGGCAAAGTTGACCAGCGCATGGGCCCCTTCGGCCGCGGCGGCCGACTTGGGATCGCGTTTGAAAAGCGCCTCGGCATCTTCATAGAGTGAATCGATGCATTCGTGGTCGCCCGACAGCGCCAGTTGCATCCGCGCTTCCATCAGATTATGGACGGCCATGTTGAGCAGCCGCTCTTTTTCCTTGTCGTCATGGATTTGCTTGATGGCCTGTTGCGAAAGCTGAACGACCTTTTCGTTCTTCGCGCGGCGGTGAGTCTTGAGGGCTTCGAGGTCCTCCGTCTGGGGAGGGGGCGACAGCAAGAGCTTCGTCGCTTCGTGCGTGAGCCATTCCGGCGTTCCCTCTTTGGGGACGACGATTTCGGCCTTGTCATCGTCGGGATCGGCGTCGTCCGGGTCGTCGTCATCCGCTTCGGCCTTGGCCTGAGTTTGGGACTGGCCCGCGATCGCCACCGCGGGAAGCGCCTGTTCAGGCGCGGCGGCCGGAGCAGCATTGCCGGCGGGCACCTCCGATTTGCCGCAGCCTGAGGCGCCAAGGGCAACGAGACCCCAGCAAAAGCAAAGGCTCCCAAGACTCAGCCTCAACTTGGAAAGGCTCATGGTTCTCCATCCCCAGAGATCGGTGGGCCCGCAGTGAAGCCAAACAGGTGACGCGATGTCGGCTGCCATTGCCAAGAGTCGGCGTCACGTGCTGCTGTGGGCGACTATTTCTATGGCAAACCGCCGCAAGAGGGCAAGAGCGAATGCGCCGCGTCGACGGGTTTCGCGAAATCCCGCGTGAGGCCCGAAGCTGTCACGCCTGGCGGATGGCCTCGCGCACTTGTGCCAGCTTACGGATCATCAATGCCGCGTGATGGCGCGAGAGCCTGGGTTTGGCCGCGCTGGAGCGAGCCTCGGAAAGCAAACTCTGAAGTTCATCGACCGGCATTTGCGCTTTATCCGCAATGGATTGCAGCACGCGCCGCCGATGGCTCCCCGCATGTCGCAGCCTGAATTCGGTTGTCATTTGTTCGAGATACTCGCGCAACACACCGGTCCCGTGATGGGCTTTGTAGTACAGGTTGCCCAGCGAGTTCGTATGGTCTGCGACATCGTGCCGCGCCGGAGAAGACTTGGGTAAAAGCCCTCCGAACCGATGATTCCCGCGCCAACCGAAGGCGATGATCGCCACGATCAGTTGCAAGGTCAGAGGGCGCAACGTCGGATCGAGCAGAATGCCGACGACGCGTGGAGTTCCGGTCGCATTGAGGGACTCGTCAAAGACGACGGGCCGCGCGGGTCCGGCCGCCTCCAGGAGTTTCACAGCCAAAAAGCAATTCTCGCGCTGGCGATCAAAGAGCGCGGCGTTCGAAAAGATGAAGTCGGAAGCCATCAGCACGATGGTCCCATTCCCATGCCGAATCTGCACGGCCTGACGGCCCCGACGCGTCTCGACGAGCACGGCGGCGCTGGGGGCGACGACGGTCCCCTCGCATTTCCATGTAAAGTCTGTGCCGGCGATCAACGTCGTGCGATTCGATGAGGCCGCCGGCTCTTTCGAGTCGACAGGCTCGCCTGGGCCATCGTCAGCCGGTTGCGACTTTTCGGCTTTCTCATCGTTGTTGCGCGAATGAACGGAATCGTCATCGCTTTCAGCTCCAAAAAGCGCAAGGCGAGGTTTTGGTGAGGTCGATTTGACCCGGGCGGCCAGTCCCGGGATATCCAGTTCGGGCTCGTTGAGACGCGCGGCCAGCACCAGGCTGCCTCCTTTGGCGACCCAGGCCAGTAAAGCGCTCCACTCGCGCGGCGAAGGATAGCGCGCCGGGCCGAGCAGGCACAAGGTTTTGTCGGCCGCGAGCTGCTCAAGCAAGTTGACAAGCGGCTCGTGGTTGCGGCGGGCATCAGCAGCGCGGCGCTCGGCAAATTGATAGAATGCATTTCGTCCGCCGATGTCGACGTTGTAAGTGTCGTTCACTTCGACATCGATGCGCGGGAACCAAACCTGCAAGCCCAGCGCAGCCGCCAGCGCGACGAGCCACGCTACGGAAGCAGCCGTGCTGCGGCTTTTTTGGCCATTTTGCGGTTGATTCGTCGTTTGCTGCATGTATCCCTTTAGTTGCGGGCGACTACGCGGCTTCTTTCGCTTGCGCGCCGTCGGCAAAGAGAGCTTCCTTGAAGCCGATCTCGTAGCCTTCGAGCGATGCCTGGTAATGATCGACGTCTGCCGGACGGCGGCCGAAGCAGATCGGCTCATAGATGCCCACGATCGATCGGAATGCCTGGTGTTGCTGAGGGCGTTGCCGCAGCGCGCGCAGGTAATCGCGGTGAGTAAGGCCGCGGCGGAAACGGACAAGGCCGCTGCGTTCGGTGCGGCTCATGGCGCCCAGAATCAACTGGCCGATGGCCTCGCGGAACATGCCTTTTCCGGCCAGCTCGATCGCTCGCCTCAGGTATTCGTCGGCCGGCAGGTCGCCTGGGGGAATATCGGACTCTCCCTCT
>DATGKC010000509.1:0-2750 GCA_035294845.1 Planctomycetaceae bacterium
AAGGTCGCGATGCGCATTCCATTCGCGATGTGTCCAGCCGCGAATATCGACATAGGCGTCATGCCAATCGGCCCGCTGTCTGGAAACGATCAGAAGCCGTTTGTCGGTGCGAACGAGGTGATACTGAAATGCCGCAAAAACAATTCCTCCGCCAATCGCCGCTCCCAGCAATACCGCGACAAGTCGCCGCATGACGATAGCATCCTTGCCTTCGAGTCGTTCGGGAATGTTAAGCGCGGGAATTCTGGCAGATTGCCGGATTTCGGTAAAGATGAATCGGCTGCGTCAGGAATGAACGGGCACACGACCTGGTTTTGGCCCGGGGAGGGGATTCTGCGTAGCCGAATTCGTGAGAATTCCGCACAAGCACACGAGACAGGAACGAGTCGGAATTCTCACGAATTCCGCTACCAAGGTCGCGGCAACTTATCAACACGCTGCCAGCTCAGCAGGCAGGACATTAAAGGTCCTTGATGCGCACGTTGCGGAAGCGGACTTTGGCGCCTTTCGGCCAGCCTCCGGCGCCGCCGTGGACCTGAAACGCCAGGTGCCCCTTGTCTTTGAGCACGTCTTCGAATTTTTTGTCGCTCTTATACTCGGTGATTCTCGTGCCGTTGATCCAGGTCGTGATCGTGGGCGGATTCCCCACGCATTTGCAGCGGATCGTGTTCCATTCGCCCGGCTTCCAGATTTTCGGCCAGTCGTCGAGCTTGATCTGCGGCTCAGCGAAGGTTTCGCCCGCGCTGCGCGGCTTGGCCTTGCTGGCGACGATGCCCTTGAGCACTTTCTTGTCGGCATCGGCATAGACGCCGTCGATCTGAAAGCTGCGGTTGCCGCCGCCGTCAAGTCCTTCGCGGTAGATCTCGCCGACGTTTCCGACGTCGTGATAATCGATCATCATCTGATAGCAATTGCCCTTCTCGGTGCTGCGCATGAAGAATCCGGAACAGGGCCCCCAATCGGGATTGGTTTCAAAGATCACGTCGAAATCGCCGAAGGTCTCGTTGGTTAACAGAATCCCACCGTTCCCGCTGCCGGGCGGGTCTTGCTCGCCGGTAATGGCCCCGTTTTCAACGGTCCACAGCCCTCCGCTGCCGTGGCCGATCTTCTCGGGATTCTTGTGCCACCCCGTGAGGTCTTTGCCGTTAAAAAGCGATCGGTACCCCGGTTCGAGCTTCGACTTTTCATCGCCCGCCACAATGGACACCGCTGCCGGCAAGGCCACAGCGGCTGCGGCGATCAGTGTGAACAGAAAGGCCGCCGGTCGCGAGTAAATCATAAGTTGCCTCTTTCTCTGATGAAGGCGACAAGGTCGGTGATTTCGCAGGATTTCACGGTAGGCAAAAAGAAGCGGCTTGCCGGCCGGTCATCCTAGCAAGATCGCCAAGCCGCGTTAACTCAACCGGAGGGAAAGTTTCGTAATGTGAACTCATCACGACTGCCACAAGCATGATTCACATCCATGATTTGCGGTTGCCTACACTGAGACGCGCGGACACCCCCCCATCGATCCCCCCGTCAACGGGGGGAAGGACGCGCGGCGGGTGGCCGCGAAAAGAGCGCCACCCGCCGGCGAGGAGCCATTTTGAAATTCTCGCCGGTTCTTGCTTGACACTATACGGCTGCTGTCGTAATATGGCGGCCATACGGCAATCGTCGTACAAAGGAGAGCAGATCGCGATGACAAAGGACGTCCCTTCGCTGGGTGAGCTTGAAATCCGCGTGTTGAGACTCGTCTGGGAGCATCAACCCTGCACCGAACGACACGTCAGCGATCTGGTGCAGGCCGAACGAGACGTGGCGCGCACGACCGTGCTCAAAACCATGCAGCGGCTGGAAGGCAAGGGCCTTTTGCTCCGCGCATCCGGTCGCGGCCCGGTCAAGTTTCGAGCGGCCCTCGACCGCAAACGGGTCCTTCCGACTCTCATCGGCCGCTTCGTCGATACTGTGCTGGGTGGCTCTGCCGACCCACTAGTGGCCTATTTGGCCGACGCGACGAAGTTATCAGCCGACGATCTGCAAACGCTGCGAACCATCGCTCGCAAAATGGAACGAGACGCGATGGAACAACCTCGCAAGAAGGCGTAGCGCCCAATGCAAACCCTGATCGAATCGCTCAACGCTGTCGCCGAAACCTGGGCCGAATGTCTTTGGGGCGTGCTGTGGCAATCGACAATTCTGATCTTGGTCGCGGGGCTCTTGGCGGGCTTGTTTTTGCGTCGCTCTTCGCCGGCGTTGCGTTACTGGGTCTGGCAGATTCTCGCGATTAAGCTTTTGCTCATGCCGTTCTGGACGTTTGCGATACCGCTCTCGCAAATGAGCGCGTCACGTCAGATGGAACCGGCTGACGAAGCGCCTCTCGTCGCTGTTATCGACGACGATTCCACAAGCTCAAGCAGCGCGCGAAACAAGAATTCAGCGGCTGCCGGAATGCCTGGCGCGGCGCAATCATCAGACCGGCCATCGGCGATCAAGCGAGTCGCCTGGCAAAGTTGGCTATTCTTGGGCTGGCTGGCCATCGTTTCGGCGCACGTCGTGCGACTCGTCTGGCAGCGCAGCCGCTTGAATCGATTGCTGCGTCGAGCAATTCCGGCCGACGAAAGACTTTGCGAACTCGTCCGCGAGACGGCCGCACGGCTGGAACTGCGTCACGCGCCGCCGGCCATGTTTACGGATGTTGATTGTTCGCCTTTCGTGTGCAACATGCGCCGCGCGGTGCTCGTCATGCCGCGCGCCCTCACGGCAAGGCT
>DATGKC010000510.1:0-3826 GCA_035294845.1 Planctomycetaceae bacterium
CGCTGTCTGCCAAACGCCGGATGTCGTCCAGATTGTGGCTTGAAAACAGCACCGTGCTCTGCCGGCAGGCGATCGCCTTCAAGACTCCCTCCAGAAAATCGTCATGGACGATGGGGTCCAGCCCCGACGTCGGCTCGTCGAGAATCAACAGCTCGGGACGGTGAGAAACTGCCAGCAGCAGACTTAATTTGACCAGCATTCCCTTGGAAAGCTGTTTGACTCTCTTGCGGCGATCGAGAGCGAACAGCTCGAACAATTCGGCGCAGAAATCGTCGTCCCAGGACTTGTAAAACGGACGGACGAAGTCGATGACTTCGCCCACGGTCATCCACGGATAGACGTCGTGCCTTTCCGGGACATAGCCGACGCGGCGCCGAATCTGTGCCGCATCGGCGGCCACGTCGATACCCAGCACACGAATCTGCCCGGCGCTGGGAGCCAGCATCCCCATCAACATTCGAATGGTTGTGCTCTTGCCGGCGCCGTTTGGCCCGATCAACCCGAAGACGGTGCCCGTGGGGATCGTCAGGGTTACGTTGTCGACCGCAGCGGTTTCACCGTATCGCTTGGTGACGCCGATCAGTTCAATCGCAGGTGCTGCCGAAGGAGGCGGCGTCATGAGCGCTGCTCCATGATTGGTCCAATCTGATTCATGGCCTCATCGAACAGATCCTGAATGCGTTGCGTGGAGAGGTTTGCCGACTTTGCCATCCCGATCGTGTGAGCAAAAGCGGCATGCACCGATTCCTCGGCACGGCCACGCGCCCATCGAGCGCCACGCTCGGCGACAAATATCCCCACGCCCCGCCGCGAGCGGACGATGCCCTGTCGGTCCATCTCGTCGTAGGCGCGCTGGACCGTGTTAGGATTGACCTTCAACTCGATGGCCAGTGCGCGGAGCGACGGCAAGGCCTCGCCCGGCCGAAACACTCCCGCGGCAATCGCCGAGCGGAGGTATTCGACAATCTGAAGGTAAATGGGAACGTGACTTTCCGGCTCAATCCGCTGGCGTGCCACGGCGTGCCTTTCTGCATTAGATAGCTAGTGCAGTATGTCGGGTGGCCGGCCGGACGTCAATATCTGGAATTTGTTATGCGCTCTTTCGCCGCCAGGCCTCCGCCGGTGCGATTTGACATCCTTTGGGGCTATTGGGCGGACGTCGTAACGCAAATTTCAGCGCACCGTTTCGGCTGTCAGCGACTTCTGGATCGAGAGATTGAGGGCCCGCAGCTTCGAGCGCAGCGTGGGGCGGCTGATGCCCAGAATTTCGGCCGCCTGCGCCTGGTTTCCCCCCGTGTGTCGCAGGGCGCGCGAAACGAGCAGCCGGTCGACGTGGTCGAGGGCCAAGCGGTAGATTCGGGGCGTGCCCTCCTTGAGCGCTTCGTCGACAAGCTGCGTCAGCGAGACCGCGTCGGAATCGGGCGTCGGGAGCGGGTCGGCCGGGCGTTCGAGCTCGAGGACTTCATCGCGTCGCAGCTCGGCCGGCAGAAACTCGGGGATGATCGTGGGGCCGGCAGAAACGATCAGTGTTTCCCGCATCACGCTCTGCAATTCCCGAACGTTGCCCGGCCAGTCGTGGCGCTGCAAGAGCTCGAGTGCCGCTAAGGAAATCGACTGCACTGTCGTTCCCAATTCTCGATTGAAACGAAACAGAAAATAGTGCGCGAGCTCCGAAATATCGTCACGGCGCTCGCGCAGAGGAGGCAGATGAATCGTCACTCCGCGCAGGCGGTAGTAGAGGTCCTTGCGAAATTTCCCCGCTTCGATCTGAGCTTCTAGATCCTGGTTGGTGGCCGCGACGATCCGCACGTCGGCCCCCAGGGTTTCGCTCCCCCCGACGCGTTCGAAGGTCCCTTCCTGTAAGAGCCTCAGGATTTTGGCCTGCGTGCCCGGCGCCATGTCGCCCACTTCGTCCAGGAACACGGTCCCGCCGTGGGACTGTTCGAATTTTCCGACGCGGCGCCGCTCGGCGCCGGTAAAGGCGCCCCGCTCGTGCCCGAACAACTCGCTTTCCAGCAGCGACTCGGGAATCGCGGCGCAATTGATGGCCAAAAATGGCGCCTGGCTGCGGCGGCTGTGGTGGTAGACGGCGCGAGCCACCAGCTCTTTACCCGTCCCGCTTTCCCCCAGGATCAGAACGTTGACATTCTGCGGCGCCACGCGGCCGATCTGCTTGCAGACCGTCTGCATGCCGCTGCTGCTACCGATCAAACGTTCCGATTGTTCGGCCGGCCGGCCGCTGTCTTCGACCGCGGCCGGCGCGTGCATCAGCCGGCTGATGTCAAATGCCTGCTTGACGACTTCTCGCAGTCTGCCCGCGTCAAGAGGCTTCACGAGATAGTCGTAGGCGCCCAGCTTCATGGCCTCGATCGCCGTCTCGGCCGTTCCGTGACCGGTGATGAAGATCACCAGACACCTCGGGTCGCCCCGGCGCAGCTCCTGGAACACTTCCAGTCCCGAGCGAGCCGGATCGCCGAGACGAATGTCGAGCAGAATCACATCGGGCGACTCGTCGACCGCCATGTTCAGCCCCTCTTCGGCCGATTCGGCTTCGAAAAGCTCTACGCTTTCCTGCGAGAAGACCTGTGAGATGCTGAAGCGGACATTGGGTTCATCGTCAATGACGAGGAGTTTGGGCATGTGTAATGATGCTCGTTTCGACCGGCCCGCCTCCCAATCGTCGATGATAGGGCACTCAGGCGAAGCTCACAACCATTTGGCGATCAATCGAATTCAAGCCGCGACGCACGCCACGCGCGAAAAGCCAGCAGCCGATCGTAAAGGACCGGCAGAAGGAATAGGGTCATCAGCATGCTGCTGATCACGCCGCCGATCACGACAGTCGCGAGCGGGCGCTGCACTTCGGCCCCCACTCCGTCACTGTAGGCCATGGGGATGAATCCCACGCTGGCGATCGTTGCCGTCATGAGCACCGTCCGCAGGCAAGCGAGCGTCGAGGATTCGACGACGTGCGCCGGGTCGACTTTCGCCGCCAGCCGATCGCGGAATGCCGAAACCAGCACCATGCTGTTCAAGACCGATACGCCCGAAAGCGTAATAAAGCCAACGGCGGCGGAAATCGAAAGTGGCATTTCTCGCAACCACAACGCGACCACGCCGCCCACGCACGCGAATGGAACGCTGGCGAATAACAGCGCCGTGTCGGCAATCGACATGTAAGTGAGATACAGCAAGACCAGAATCAACATCAGCGCCAAGGGAACAACGATGGTCAGCCGTTTGCGGGCCCGCTCCATGTTCTCAAACTGTCCCCCCCATTCCAGCCGGTAGCCGTCGGGAAGCTCGACTTCAGCTTCCACGCGCCTTTGCGCCTCGTCGATGAACGATCCCACGTCTCTTCCGCGCACGTTGCATTGGACCGTGATTCGGCGCTTGCTCCATTCCCGAGGAATCAGCTTCGGCCCCCGGATTTCGCGAATTTCGGTTAGTCGAGACAGGGGGACGCGCTCTCCCGAAGGCGCTGTGATCGCGATTTCCGCAATCGTTTCGGGGCTGGCCCGCAGCCCGTCGGGGAGACGGATCGTCAGCGGATAACGGAGCTGGTCTTCGACGACTTCCCCCACGGCCTTCCCGGAAACCGATTCGACAATGTCGAGGACGGATTCCGCAGGGATTCCGTAGCGCGCGATTTCGTCCTGATCGATCTCGATTTGCAGGATCAACTGTCCCGAGATTTCCTCGACGAACAAATCCGCGCTTCCATCGATCGAGCCGAGGACCTTCTTAAGCTCCTGCGCCTTTTCCAGCAGCGTATCCAGGTCGTTGCCGAAGAGCTTCAGCGCCACGTCGGCCCGGATTCCGGTCA
>DATGKC010000511.1:0-13162 GCA_035294845.1 Planctomycetaceae bacterium
AAGAGTCCGAAGTCGGTGTAAATTCGCGCGGTGGTGGCGTTGTAATTGCCCGTTCCCAAATGCACGTACCGCCGCAGCTTTTCTCCCTCGCGCCGAACGACCAGCGTCACTTTGCAATGCGTCTTGAGATTGACGAACCCATAAACGACGTGCACTCCCGCGCGCTCCATTTGTCGGGCCCACTTCACGTTCGATTGTTCGTCGAATCGGGCCAAAAGCTCGACGACTGCCGTTACGTTCTTCCCTTTTTCGGCGGCAGCGATGAGCGCGCGGATCACCGGGCTTTCATTTCCGGCGCGGTACAGAGTCTGCTTGATGGCCAAGACATCGGGGTCTTCGGCCGCCTGGAGCAGAAAATCGACCACGCACTGGAACGATTCGTAGGGATGATGAATCAGCACGTCGCGCTTGCGAATCGTGCGGAAGATATCGTCGCCTTCTTCCAGTCCCGCGGGCCGCCGGGGCGAAAACGGCTCATCCCGCAATTGCGAATGCCGCTCCAGGCCGTTGTACCAATCGATGAAGACCGTCAAATCGAGCGGCCCGTCGATCTGGTACAGCTCTTGCGGCAAAAGCCCCAATGGGCGCTGGATCTGTTCGAGCAGTTTTTCGTTGGTTCCGGCCGCAACTTCCAGCCGAACCGCCTCGCGGTGTCGCAACGCCTTAAGACCTTCTTCCACCGCCTCTGACAGATCGTGCAGCACCTGGTCGCCGTCGATGTCGAGATCGGCGTCGCGCGTAATGCGCATGGTCGTCCAGCACACGATCTCGGAACCGCCGAATAACTGCGCCAGGCGCGAGGCTACGAATTGCTCCAAAAGGATATAGTGGTCGGCCTCTCCGGGAAGACGTATTAAGCGCGGGAGCACGGTCGGAAGTTGCACGACCGCCAGAAGTTTTTTGGGCGCGCCGGGTCGGTAGGCCTTCTGCTCGATGATGGCGGCAATATACAGGCCCCGGCTGCGCAGGTGAGGCGTGGGATGGCTGGGGTCGATGGCCATCGGCGTCAAGACAGGAAAGACCGTCTGCTGGAAATATTCGTTGATGTACGTCTGCTGCTGATCCGACAGTTCCGAAGGGGTCAGTAGCTTGATCCCCGCTTCTGCCAGCTTGGGAAGAACCACGTCTTTAAGGCAGGCGTATTGCCTGGCGACAAGCCCCTGGGTGCGGGAATGAACCTGCTGAAATTGCTCATGGATATTGAGCCGCTCGGGCATGCGGTCTTCCGGCTCGGCCATGCCCTGCATCTGCGAGCGCACCCCCGAGACCCGCACCATCATGAATTCATCGAGATTGCTGCTGAAAATGCAGAGGAATTTGAGCCGTTCGAGCAGGGGGTTGGTCTCGTCTTCAGCCTCTTCGAGGACGCGCGCGTTGAACTCCAGCCAGCTCAGCTCGCGGTTGACGAAATGCTCGGGGCCGATGGGCTTGGGAGGCTCGACGCCGACTTGTTCGTGGACGGTGACAGTGGCCATTTCAGAAGGAGGGGCTTCCTGAGCTCGCAGTCATCCCACGATCTGCGTCCGAAGCAGACCTCGATTCCCTGGAAGAATGATGCTGGTGTATTCTAAACCGCCTGGGCGTGGCACGAAAGCGTCGCGCCGTCGGCATGGCCGGGTGCACGACGCACTTTGTGATTTCGCAATTAGCAACCTCGCTCAGCGGGTTCAATCGCTCTCCCCCCATTAGCAAGGGGGGGCCAGGGGGGGTCGCGTGGCATGGCATCTGCCGCGAGAGCATGTGCCTGCGCAAAATGCGTCGTGCACCCCGCATGGCTTGCCACAGTCATCCAGCCTTCCCCAAACTCGCCGATTTTGGATAATTAAGTAATTGACGACCTTGGTCGCCGCAATTACCAGGGACACGATTCATGACCTTGCTGACGATCGTATTGATTTCCGCCGCGTGCCTGCTGGCCGCGTATTTTACGTACGGACCGCTCTTGTCGCGCTTGCTGAAGCTTCGGGCCGACGTGCCCACGCCGGCGGTTTCCATGCGCGACGACGTCGATTACGCCCCCATCGATTCGAAGTTTCTCTTGAGCCAGCACTTTTCGGCGATTGCCGCCGCCGGGCCGATCGTAGGCCCGATTCTCGCGGGGTGGATGTTCGGCTGGCTGCCGGCGCTGTTGTGGATTTTGATCGGTTCGATTCTGATCGGCGGCGTGCACGACATGACGGCCCTGGCGGCGTCGATTCGCCACAAGGCCCGCTCGATCGCCGAGGTGGTTCGCGACCACATGAGCCGCCGGTCGTATATTCTGTTTTTGACCTTCGTCTGGCTGGCCCTCGTCTACATCATCGTGGCCTTCACCGACGTGACCGCCGGCGCGTTCCACGGATCGCAGGAGTTGGAGAACGGTGAGACAATTCGCGGCGGCGGAACCGCCACGGCTTCGCTTTTGTACCTGGCGATTCCCATGATCATGGGAGTCCTGCTGAGATTCACGAAATTGACGGTGGGCTGGGCCACGATCATTTTTCTGCCGCTGGTCGCCCTCTCGATCTGGATTGGCCAGGTGATCCCCTTCGACGTGGGAGAAATTTTCGGAGTTTCCGAAAGCGGCGCGCAGACCGTGTGGAACGTGTCGCTGCTCGTTTACTGTTTGATCGCGTCGGTGCTTCCCATGTGGCTCCTATTGCAGCCTCGCGGGCATCTGGGGGGATATTTTTTGTACGCCGCTCTGGGGGCCGGCATGATCGGCGTGATTTTCGGCGGCAAAGCAATCGAATATCCCGCATTGACGGGGGCCGATGTGTTTAGCGGAGACATTGCCGCCACGCCGATGTTTCCGCTGCTGTTCATTACGATCGCCTGCGGCGCGTGTTCGGGCTTTCATTCCATCATCGCTTCGGGCACGACTTCAAAGCAACTGCGCTCGGAACCCGACGTGAAAGTCATCGGCTATGGCGCGATGCTGCTGGAAGCGATGGTTGCCGTGGTGTCGCTGTGTTGCCTGATGCTGCTGAAGGCCGACGATCCGCTGCTCACCGGAGCTAAGGTCGAACCGAATCTGATTTATGCCCAGGGAATCGGCAATTTCATGTCGATTCTCGGCATCGCCCGATCGTTCGGCATCTCGTTCGGCCTGATGGCCTTTACGACCTTTGTCTACGACACGCTCGACGTGTGCACGCGGTTGGGCCGGTACATCCTGCAAGAACTCACCGGCCTGCACGGGGCGGTCGGCCGCTGGTCGGCAACCGCTCTCACCGCCGGTGTGCCGCTGGTATTCCTGTTGTGGCAGCCCGCTGATGCCGAGGGCCGACCCGCGTGGAGGATTTTCTGGAGCCTGTTCGGCGCCAGCAATCAGTTGCTCGCGGCGCTGACGCTCTTGGGAGTGACGGTGTGGCTGTGGCGAACCTACCGCGCCAAGTGGGTGCTCGCCGTTACAGGGCTTCCCTGCGGGTTTATGTACGTCATGAGCATGTGGGCGCTCGTGCGGATACTCTGGCCGCTGGTCGATGCCGTTCGGAACTCTCAATTCGACAGCAAGGGGCCGTTCGGCAATCCCGTTCCCTGGGTGGCCCTTGTGTTGGCGGGATTGGGGGCGCTCATGCTCATGGAGGCGATTCGCATCCTTCTATCGGGCATCGCGCGACCTCCCGCCGATGAACCGGCCGCCGTGCCGGTCGCGAGCTGACGCGCAACCGGGCGGATTGCCGGCAGTGGCCAAGCGCCGCTCGCAACCAAAGCGATTCAAAAAAAGACAAATGACCGCGGATTTCGCGGATACGCGCGGATAGATAGGAGCGGGACCGAACTGCGCAGCACCCCGATGAGGGGTGCCAGAGAGTGCCAATCCAAGAATCGCAGCACACGACAGTATGAATGAAAAAATCTGACGAAGCCGTTGATTGTCCACCGCGGCCAAAAGGCCGCGCTGCCATCGTACGAAACTCAATGTATCGGAGCGCCCTCCATGCCGATTGAAGCCGCACGCCCTTCGATTCCTGCAGACGACGCCACGATTGGCGGCGCGTATCTTGTCGCGGCACGGGGCGCGCTCGACGGCGCGACCAGGAAAATCATTCATTGCCTCGATCAGCTTTCAGACGACGATCTCTCGTGGCGGCAGCACGAGTCGCACAATAGCATCCAAAACCTCATCCAACATTTGTGCGGCAATCTGCGCCAGTGGATCATTCACGGCGTGGGGGGCGAACACAATGTTCGCAATCGGCCGTCGGAATTTTCCGATCGCTCTCATCGGTCGAAGTCCGAACTTGCCGCAATGCTTTGCGACACGGTCGAAAAGTGCGACAAGGTTCTTGCCGACGTTCCCCTCGCGCGGCTCTTGGAGCACCGGAAAATCCAGGCGTTCGACACGACGCTCCTGGCCGCAATCTTCGATTCGGTCAGCCATTTCGTGGGCCACCAGCACCAGATCGTGTACATCACGCGATTAAGACTTGGCGAGCGCTACCAGTTCCAATGGACTCCCGCAAGCCGCGAACAGGGCGCGCCATAGCCGGCCGCCGAAAAACGGGAGCTGGCTCCGTCATCAAAAGTTGCCCGCAATCCGGTGAGGTACCTCAAAGCGCATCACCAGCGGGCGAATCACTTCTGCAAATGGAGCCTGGCGCGGATGGCAGCGCGGGCTCGTTGCCAAAATGTCTTGGGCCTCGGATGGGGCAAAGGAAGCTTGACGGTGACGGGCATTCCCTGCCGCAGGCCGCCATCGGGATTATCGACCACGACTCGCAGGCGGTAAACCAGGTCGGTGCGGAGCTCGCGCGTCTCGACCGCCTTGGGAGTGAACTCGGCGGTCGGCGAGACGAAGCCGATCTTGCCCGAGTAAGGTCGATCGGGGGCCGTATCGGTGGCGACTTGAGCCTCGATGCCCTGGCTCACAAATCCCAAGTCGCGCTCATCGACGTAGGTTCGAACCCAAACGGGCGCCGCGAGGGTCAGGGTGAACACCGTTTCGCCCGCCTGCACGATCGCCCCGCGCTCGCGGGCCCGCGTGAGAATCACGCCGTCGCTGGGAGCGATCAATTCACTGTCGGCCAGCCGCCGTTCACTCTGCTCAATCGTGGCGTCTTGTTCAGCGAGCTGGGCGCGGGCCATGTCGATGTCTTCCTTCCGCGGACCGATTTCCACGAGCCGCTGCGACTCGCGTGCGACGTTGACCTGCGCCTCCGCCGAAACGAGAGCCGATTGGTATTGGTCGTATTCCTGCCGCGACACGGCCCCCTTGCCGACGAGATTTTTTGCGCGGTTAAAGTCCTCTTTGGCGCGGGCCAGTGTCGCCTCGCGGTCGGCAGTCTGGGCGCGGGCCTGGGCAATCTCTTCGGGACGTGAGCCATGTTCGAGCTTCGCGAGGTTCGCGGCCAGATTGTTGCGATGAGCGCGGGCCACCCGCAGCTCGTCGTTGAAATAGCGATTGTCGAGCGTGGCGACGATCTGGCCGGTTTTGACCAAATCCCCTTCGTCCACGGCGAGCGTTTCGATGCGTCCTTCGACCTTGAACGCCAGATTGACCTGCCGAACGTCGATGTTGCCCTGAAGCACCAATTGCGTGTCATTCTCGTCTTCGCCCGCGAAGATGAACCACGCTGCCGCGATCAGCCCCGCCAGAAATATGATCGTGATCGCAAGCCAAGGCCAGCGGCGGCGCGGCAGTTGACCTGCGTCGGCCTGCGCGGCGTCTTTTTTTTGGCGTTCTGCCGGCGCGTTCATGGCTCCTCGTTTCCTTCGGTCATGCATTCCGCCGTTTGGTATGCCTATTGTAATAGTGTATCGTAAGGCCTGAAACGACAATGAATAATACCCTTTCGCCGTTCGCGGTATGCGAGAGAGCGACGCCGTGACCAAATCCATCTTGACGATCAACGGCGGTTCATCAAGCATCAAGTTCGCGCTGTACGGCGCCGGATCGCCCCCCCAGCCGAAACTGGCCGGCAAGATCGAGCGCATTGGGCAATCCGACGCTCGGCTCTCGATCAAATCCGACGGCGGCCGCGACCCCGATTCCCAGGCAATCGACGCCCCCGATCACCAGCGCGCGGTGGGCAAATTGATCGGCCGATTGACCAAACGGGGCGACTTGGCGTCGGTCGCCGCGATCGGCCACCGCATCGTGCACGGGGGGCCCTCGCACAGCGAATCGTGCCTTGTCACGCGCGAGTTGATCGAAGACTTGAAGCGGCTCAGCTCACTCGACCCGGCGCATCTGCCGGCTGAGATCGCTCTCATCGAGGCTTGCCTGGCCCAATTTCCAAAAGTCCCAAATGTCGCCTGTTTCGACACGGCTTTTCATCACGATCTGCCGCAGTGCGCGCGGCTCTTGCCGATCCCCCGGCGGTACGAATCGCAGGGCGTTCGGCGTTACGGATTCCACGGACTCTCATACGCTTTTTTGATGCAGGAGCTGACGCGGCTTGCCGGCGCCGAGGCGGCCCAGGGGCGCCTGATCCTCGCGCACCTGGGCGCGGGGGCGAGCCTGGCGGCCGTTCGAGACGGCAAGTGCATCGACACGTCGATGTCGTTCACTCCCAGCGCGGGGCTCGTGATGGGGACGCGCAGCGGCGACCTCGATCCCGGCTTTCTGACGTACCTGATGCGAAACGAAGGCCTGAATGCCGACCAGCTCGACGACCTCGTCAACAGGCGCTCGGGGCTGCTCGGCATTTCCGAAACGAGCTCAGACATGCGCGACCTGATCGCTCGAGAGGCCGCCGACCCGCGCGCAGCCGACGCGGTCGCCATCTTCTGCTATCAGGCGAAAAAGTGGATCGGGGCATTCGCCGCGGCGCTGGGCGGTCTCGATACGCTCGTGTTCTCCGGTGGGATCGGCGAAAATGCGCCTTTGGTGCGCTCGCGAATCTGCCAGGGACTGGAGTTTCTCGGCGTGCGATTGGACGAAAACTGCAATCGAGCGAATGCGGACGTGATTTCGGCGAATGCGGCTCGGCCGACCGTGCGCGTAATCCGCACGGATGAAGAGGCCATCATCGTTCGCGAAGTGCAACGAATCGCGAACCAGGCGTTTCAGGGCGACACGAACACGTTTGACGCGGCCGGCGCCAAAAAATGACCCCGGGCATCGACATGAAAAACGCTCTCTCGGACGAAAAGCTGAAGCGAATCGACGCCTACTGGCGCGCGGCGAATTATCTTTCGGTCGGGCAGATTTATCTCCGCGACAATCCCCTTTTGAAAGAGCCGCTGGCGCTCCAGCACATCAAGCCGCGCCTGTTGGGGCACTGGGGAACCACGCCGGGTCAAAATTTTATTTACGTGCACCTCAACCGCATCATTCAGGATTACGATCTGAATATGATCTACATTTCCGGTCCCGGGCATGGCGGGCCGGCGGTCGTGGCCAATACGTATCTGGAGGGGACGTACTGCGAATTCTACTCGCACATCACCCCCGACGAGCCCGGACTGAAACGGTTTTTCACGCAGTTTTCGTTTCCCGGCGGAATCCCCAGCCACGTCGCTCCCGAAACGCCCGGCTCGATCCATGAAGGGGGAGAGCTGGGTTACAGTTTGAGCCATGCGTTCGGCGCCGCGTTCGACAACCCGGATCTCATCGTCGCTTGCGTGATCGGCGACGGAGAGGCAGAGACCGGCCCTCTTGCCACCGGCTGGCATAGCAATAAGTTTTTGAACCCGGCGCGCGATGGGGCGGTGCTGCCGATCTTGCATCTGAACGGCTACAAGATCGCCAACCCCACGATACTCGCGCGCATCGGCCGCGAAGAGCTGGAACAGCTTTTGCGCGGCTACGGCTATGAGCCTTATTTCGTGGAAGGCGACGATCCGGCGCTGATGCACCGGCTGATGGCCCAGACGCTGGACACGGTGGTGGCCCAGATCGCCCGCATCCAAAACGACGCTCGCGAAAACCGGGCTGTAGGGCGCCCGCGCTGGCCCGCGATCGTCCTCAATTCACCCAAAGGCTGGACGGGGCCTAAGGTCGTCGATGGTCAGAAAGTTGAAGGGACGTATCGGGCGCATCAGGTGCCACTCTCGGATCCAAGCAAGAATCCCGAGCACCTGGCGCAACTCGAACGTTGGCTTCGCAGCTATCGGCCCGACGAGCTATTCGATGAGAAGGGCCGCTTCCGGACTGAGCTGGCCGAATTGGCGCCGCAAGGCGATCGGCGCATGGGGGCCAATCCCCATGCGAACGGAGGTATTTTGCTGCGAGACTTGCGCCTTCCGGATTTTCGGGACTACGCCGTCGACGTTCCCCAGCCGGGCGCGGTCGATTCTGAAGATACGCGCATCCTCGGCGAATATCTTCGCGACGTGATCGAGCTCAACGACGATCAGCGCAACTTTCGCATTTTCGGACCGGACGAAACCGCCTCGAACCGGTTGTCGGCCGTGCTGGAGGCCAGCGACAAGCAGTGGGAGGCCCAGGTGCTCGACAGCGACGACCATCTCGGCCGCGAGGGGCGAGTCATCGAAATGCTGAGCGAGCACCAGTGCGAGGGCTGGCTCGAGGGCTATTTGCTCACCGGCCGGCACGGCCTGTTCAACTGCTACGAAGCCTTCATTCACATCATCGATTCGATGTTCAACCAGCACGCCAAGTGGCTGAAGGTGACGCGGCACATCCCTTGGCGCCGGCAGATCGCCTCGCTCAATATTTTGCTGTCTTCGCACGTCTGGCGACAGGATCACAATGGCTTTACGCATCAGGACCCTGGTTTCATCGACCATGTGGCGAACAAGAAGGCTGAGGTCATTCGCGTCTATTTGCCTCCCGATTCGAACTGCCTGCTCTCGGTCGCTGACCATTGCCTGCGCAGCCGCCACTATGTGAACGTCATCGTGGCTGGAAAGCACCCTGCGCCGCAATGGCTCAATATGGATCAGGCCATCAAGCACTGCACGGCGGGCATCGGCATTTGGGAATGGGCCAGCAATGACGCCGGCGGCGATCCCGACCTGGTGATGGCCGCGGCCGGCGACGTGCCATCGCTCGAAATGCTGGCGGCGATCCAAATCCTTCGCCAGCAAGTCCCCGCGCTCAAAATCCGCATGGTCAACGTCGTCGATTTGATGCGGCTGCAACCATCGACCGAGCATCCGCATGGCCTGTCCGACCGGGATTTCGACACGCTCTTCACGCGCGATAAGCCAATCATCTTTGCCTATCACGGCTACCCGTGGCTGATTCACCGGCTGACGTATCGGCGGACCAATCACATCAATCTGCACGTCCGGGGCTACAAGGAAGAAGGGACGATTACCACGCCGTTCGATATGACCGTGCTCAACGACATGGACCGCTTTCATCTGGCCATGGACGCCGTCGATCGACTGCCTCACCTGGGAGGACAAGCGGCCTACATCAAGCAGGCTTGCCGCGACAAGCTCATCGAACACAGGGAATACATTTATGAGCACGGCCAGGACATGCCCGAAGTCCGCGATTGGAGATGGAGGCAGTCGCCCGGTTCCTGATCCACCGATTCAACGCCAGGTTGATCAGTCGATTCGATGCGAAATCGAAGCTGCATTCGCTGGCACTCCTGCCGTCAACCCACGGGCTGACGCCCGTGGCTCGCCTGACTGATGTCCTTTGGGCGGTCCTTCACTGGTCTTGGGAGGGGCCGATTTTGTCGTACACTCGCTGTCGGCCGGTGGAATCTCCGGTCGGTTCAGCGGAAGGCGGGGCGTCAACCAGGTTGGGCATGCCTTCTCCCGCGCAGAAAGATTCCCAACCGCCTCCCATCGCCCGATAGACTTGAATCAGGTACAAGGCGATGTTTCCTTGCGCCGTGCCCAGTTGGTCTTGCTGCGTGACCAATTGCGCCTGGTTGGTGAAGACGCGATTGTAATCGGTGATCCCGCCTTCGAATTGATCGAGCACCAGCTCGACGGCGCGTTGCGCCTGGGCCACGCTCTCTGCGAGGTGCCGCGCTTGCCGCTGCGCCTGGATGAATTGCACGAGAGCGTCTTCCACCTCGCGCCCCGCCGTGAGAACGGTTTGTTGATAATTGAGCTCGATGGCTTCCAAGGCCGCGTCTTGCGCGCGCACGTTATTGACGATGCGACCATAGTTCAAGATGTTCCACTGCAAGGTCGGCAGCACGAAAGCCATGAAGCTGCTCCCGTCGAACGCGGTTCGCAGGTCATTGGCCGCATATCCCAGGAACCCGCTGACTCCCAGCCTGGGATAAAGATCGGCCTGGGCGATTCCGATTTGAGCGCTTTGAGCGGCGACCTGTCGCTCGGCCTGACGCACGTCGGGTCGCCTTCTCAAGAGATCGGCCGGAATGCCGACCGCGATTTCAGGCGGAGCGCCGGGGATGGGACCGGGCTGGAGCCGATTCGCCAGATCGTGGACGGGCATGCCGAGCAAAATGCAAAGCTGGTTGGCAGCCTGCCGGCGCCCGGCCTCCAGCGGCGGGATCGTCGATTTCGTTTGGGCCAGCGTCGACTTGGCCTGCCGCACGTCGAGCTCGGTCGTCGCGCCCTGGTCGAAGCGCGCCTGGGCGATCGCCAACGATCGCTCTTGAATTTCGACGTTCTCACGCGCGAATTGCAATCGTTGCTCGAAAGTCCGCAATTGGACGTAGTTCGTGGCGACCTCCGAGAACAGCAATACCAGCGATTGCCCATATCCCTCGGTCGCCGCCTCGAGATTCGCGTCGGCGGCCTCGATGCTCCTTCGCAAGCGACCCCAGAAATCGAGCTCCCACGAGGCGTTGAAACCGTCTGCCCAGACATTCAGCGTGCTGGGAAGCGGCAAGCCGAGGTTTTTGCTGATCTGGGCATGCGCATAAGCGGCCAGCGCCGTTTGCGATTGAGGGAAGAGATTGCCGACGGCGACGCCCTGGCGCGCTCGGGCCTCCATAATTCGGGCGGCCGCCGCGCGGAGATCGAGGTTTTGCCGATAGGCGGTGTCCATCAACCGGTTGAGCACCGGATCGTTGAACGCCGTCCACCAGGCGCGGTCTTGCGCGGGGACGTTCTTGACGACGTGGGCGTCGGCCGGCTCGATCCATTCGTCGGCGACCGGCGCGGCCGGCGGCGCATAGTTGGGGCCGACTTTGAAGCCGTTTTGCACCCATTCGCCCAGGTTCGTGCAACCTGAGCCGATCAGCGCAAGGGCCAGAATCCCCGCGCGCGGCGCCGCTCGGACGACTGGCATCCGCCAGCGGGACTCGCGAAGCGTGACGATTTCTTGCGACTGAGCTTGCGGGCGCAGTCTGCCGCCGGTCGCGTCCTGTCTGCACCCCTGCATGGCGAGCCTCGGTATATCAATTCGGTCGGTCGGAAGTGACGGCTTTAACGGATTTGCGCAATCTCTCGAATTTGACGCATGCCAGGGTTGTTCCGGGCGCTAGGCCGGCATCTTCGAGCCGGCGGCGCGTGGCGGACCCGCAGCACAACGACCGGCGCATGCGGCCGAAATCCTCAGGACATCCCAGGTTCAGCGGACGCAAAATTTTGACCGGCGCTGAATAAAAGGCTATAGGAATGAGACGTTGGATTCTGACAGCAATCACCGGTATTGGATGGGCCATGCTTGTCGAAGAACATTCCGATTCCGGAACCGCACCTGCCGAGAGTCATCTCGTGATGGACCGACCAGCCGAATTCATCGCAGCCGAAGGGATCGCTGATGAGCTCTTGGCGAGCCTGCCCGGGACATCAGGCGTCGGAGATTCGTCAGCAGCGGCTGAATTCTCCCGATCGGATGCGTCGCGAAGCGCGCGGCTGGCTGGGTTTCACCGGCGCTTGAAAGAGCGCCACGCCGAGCTTCGTCGCGAATTCGAACGCCTGTCGGCGGCGCGAGCGCAGCTTGAATCCGAGCGATCGCAGTTCGAGCGCGAGCGCGCCGCCATCGTGGAATATATGGCCGGATTGGCGCGCGCCGGCCTGGGCCCGCTCACGCCAGCGAGTGAAGCGCGGTCGGAGCTGCCTGAGAGTATTTCAGAAGGAGATGGTGATCGGCTGAACCGGCTGTTCCGCCAACCGGCGCGACGCGCCGACGGCTCCGATTGGGAACCCGAAGCCGTGGCCGCCATTCCCGAGCAAGCTGCCGAGGCAAACCGGCCCGCCGATCACTCGGCGATTGCCGATTCGGTCTCCGATTACATGGAACAATTGCTGGGCCGTATGCGTTCTCGGCAGCCCGGAGGTCCGGCGGTCGCCGAGCCCCTCGATTGTGATGATTGGCGAACCGCAAAAAGCTCCGCCGGCCGGCGGGAATCCCAGGCGGGCACACCGAGCCAGGACGGGGGCGCTGCCGAAGGTCCCCTTGCAGCGACTGATCTTTCAAGAGCGGCCTCTCGGGCGCGGCCGAACATCAGCGAGATTCGAGCCGGTGTCGGTTCCTTGCGCCAAATCGCCAACTTCTCGGCCCGCGCGGCACTGGCGAAGCACACGACGAGAAAGCTTCGACAGTCGGTGGCAGTCACGCTTCCCCTGTCGATTACTTCGTTCGTCCTCGCCGGCGTGTTGTATCTGCTGGGCGGAGAACGGGGACAATTCTATTCTCAGTCGTTCGGCACAGTGATGTTGGGCGTCATCGTGACGATCGAGTTGGCGTATTCCTTATGGAAAATGAAACAATCGAGCGCAATCGCTCTGGGGGAGCCGGCCCGAGACGATGCTCGCGAACGATTGGCCGAGCCGATGATCAAAGCCCATCGCGCGAGGGCCACGCCGACCACCGCTCCATCCGGCGAACCGGCCCCGATTGCAGCCGATCCCGCCCAGGGCGGCTCAACTCCGCAAGCGGCAGACCCGCTGTGTCTGCCGGGCTGACTACTTCGCTGTAGAGTCGGCGCGGTGCCGCGCAGATTTTTAAGGCGGCGAGTGGAAAGAAGAACCATGGATTTCGCGGATACGCGCGGATAAACACCACGAGGGTCAACCTGTAAATCCTCGCGTATCCACAATGCAAACAGTTTATATTTGCGCGCCGCGCGAAGAATTTCATGTGGTGAGTTCCGTCAGTTGGGGACGGCGCGACCACCGGGCTCCGGCTGGGAACCGGCAACCTGGAAGGTTGCCAGCCGATAGCCGGGGGTCGAGCGAAGCGAAGATCCCCGGAGAGAGCGCGTCGATCGAGCAGCACCCCGCCAGGCAACGCCGTTAACGATTTTTAAGTCGCCGCTTGAAGTGCCTTGTAGGCGCGTCTTTGTTTGGCGGTTGCCATTTTGATGATGGGCGCTGTCGCGCATGG
>DATGKC010000512.1:0-14395 GCA_035294845.1 Planctomycetaceae bacterium
ACCGACTTCGGGTTCGCCATCGACGTACACGCGCACGAGCCGGAAACCATCTACGTTGTCCCGATCAAGAGCGATTCTGAGCACTACCCGTTAGACGGCCAGCTGCGCGTGTACCGCAGCCGAACAGGCGGTAACGACTGGGAGCCTCTTACCAAGGGGCTGCCGCAGCGCGATTGTTACGTCAACGTGCTGCGCGACGCGATGTCGGTCGATTCGCTCGATCAATGCGGGATTTACTTCGGCACGACGGGGGGCCAGGTGTACGGCTCGGCCGACGGCGGCGACAACTGGGCCGCGATCGTCCGCGACCTTCCGGCCGTCGTCTCGGTCGAGGCGCAGACGCTGAAATGATTCGAGTCATTCTACCGCACCATCTGCAAAGACTGGCGAAAGTCGGCAGCGAGGTGCAGCTTGACGTGGAAGGAGAGACCACGCAGCGCTCGGTGCTCGATGCGCTGGAGGCCCGTTACCCGATGTTGCGCGGGACAATCCGCGACCAGGCGACGCAGCGCCGCCGGCCCTTTGTGCGGTTCTTCGCCTGCCAGGAAGACCTGTCGTTCGAGCTCCCCGACTCCCCGCTCCCCGCCGCCGTCGCCTCCGGCACCGAGCCGCTGTTCGTCGTGGGAGCGATTGCCGGGGGATAGCGTCAGCGAATGCGGCGAGCTTGCGAGCTTCACTGACCAGGCCGCCCCTTGACTGCCCGGATTGCTTGCAGTATTCTTCGGTGTACATCTGCACCGTACATGTCACGAGCTGCGCCGATACAGGAAAATTCCTTGCGACAGCAACGTTTATTTGAGGATGAGCCAGGCGTCGCGGTTGCGCGAAGCGGTTCGTTCGTCGACAACATGCGTCTTCCGATTCACCGCTGGTTTCGATATTCCGCAGGATTCTCCGCCGAGTGGGTTCGCGAACTGATTCTCGCCGAGGCAGGAAATCGCCCGCTTCGCGTTTTAGATCCCTTTGCCGGGTCGGGCACCGTTGTCCTCGAGGCGGAGCGCTGCGGCGCAGAAGGTTTGGGAATCGAATCGCATCCTTTTGTGGCGCGTGTGGCGAACGCCAAACTCGGCTGGCGTTGTGACACTGCCTCGTTTCGCCGTCTGGGCCATGCGATCCTTGCCGCGGCGAGCTATCGAGCGGGGAGTGCGGCCGGATACCCGCCCCTCATCTGCAAATGCTTTCCGACTAAGACTCTCGAGCGCCTGGACGCGCTGCATCGGGCAACCCTGGATCATGCGGAGCACTCTTGTGCTTACGAGCTCTGCTGGCTGTCGCTGGCATCGATTTTGCGCGCCTGTTCACCGGTGGGCACGGCCCAGTGGCAGTACGTGCTTCCAAAAAAATCGAAGGCAAGGGCACGCGAGCCGTTCGGCGCCTACGAAGAGCGAGTCGAAATGATGGCGGCCGATATGCGGGCCCGTCAGCGTCACGAACATGGGCCGGTGGGGCAATTGCTCGCATCCGACGCGAGAACGTGCGAGGGAATTCCTGCGGGATGGGCCGACTTGGTCGTTACGTCGCCCCCGTATGCCAACAATTATGACTACGCCGACGCGACGCGTCTGGAAATGATGTTCTTCGGCGAAATCAAGGGTTGGAGCGATCTGCAATCGGTCATTCGCCAGCATCTCGTGCGGAGTTGCACGCAACACGTCGCGCCGTTCGCCGACCGAACGGATTCGATTCTCAAGTCACGAGAAATCGAGCCGATTCACAAGGACCTCGCGCCGATCTGCGCCGAGCTCGACCGCATCAAGGATCATCGCGGCGGCAAGAAGCAGTACCATGCCATGATCGCGCATTACTTTTACGACTTGGCGCATGTCTGGAAGGCGCTACGGCGCGTGACTCGGCACGGCGGCCGCGTATGCTTCATCATCGGCGATTCGGCCCCCTATGGCGTTTACGTCCCCGTCGACCGGTGGCTGGGCGAGTTGGCAATCGCGGCGGGATTCCAGGGCTACCGCTTCGAAAAACTTCGCGACCGAAATACGAAATGGAAGAATCGAAAGCACCGCGTTCCGCTTCACGAAGGCCGATTGTGGGTCGAAGGCTGACATGACCGACGCAAAGCGCGCCTCTGCAGGACACAAGCTCGGGCAGCTTGTCGGCGATTGGTTTGAAGAGTTTCTGGTGCTGCCGTTGCTGCAACGAGTGGCCGATCACCTCCGCCTGTTTCTCGATCATCGTTTTCGCACGCGAAAATCGCGCGCAGGGGACAAAATCATCTGGCGCGATGTCGAAGGAAATGCAGTCGATTACGATTTCGTGATGGAACTCGGGGCAAACGAAGCGACCGTCGGCATTCCGGTGGCCTTCTTCGAGTGCTTTTGGCGGCGCGGCAATCGTCATTCAAAAGATAAGGCGCGGGACGACACCGGCAAATTGCTCCCCATGCGCGACGTGCACCCCACCGCGCGATTTCTTGGTATCGTTGCCGGTGGCGATTTCACGACACCGGCGCGCGACCTTGTGATCAACCGGCGCATCGATCTTTTCTACATTCCCAAAGCAAAAATCATTTCGGCGTTCGAAAATCATGGCCTGCAGATCGACTATCCCGATCGGCTGCCGGAACCCGACAAGGCGGCGTTGGCGGATACGTTCGACGCGGCGCTGACGCGAGAGGTCAAGCAAAATGCGGCAGCAACGCTGTGCGAGCTAATCGGCGCCGCCAGTCTCGACAGCTTTGTCGATCGAGTTCGCGCGGCACTTGGCGCGCTTCCGCAGGAGATTCGGTTGATCCAGCAGCAACAATCCACGCCTGTCGTTTTCGAAACGATTGCGTCAGCGACAAAGTTCTTGAGATCGCCCGTATTTGATCTGTCGCAGCCGACGACAAACTTCGTCTACGAGATCACGTATACTGATGGGACCGAATTCGAGCGCCCGCTCGACACGATCGAGGAAGTGAGGACGCTCCATTCTCAGATCGAACGACTGGCCGGTCATATGAGTTCGCTGAAACGATGAGCTTCGTCATGCGAATCTCGCTGCAGTTTGCCAGAATCGAGACGTAGACTCAAACCAAAGCTTTGCGTGAAGCTCATCGTTTTATCCAGAGACGAGGCCTGGCCTGCTGGAACTCGGCGATCGCAAGCTCGCTTACATTTGTCTCGCGAACCGAGATGGTGCAGAAATTCGGCAGGTCGCCGAGCTGCCTTAGATCGGCGTCGCTGACTGCCGTGGCGCTGAGATCGAGATGATATAGCCGGCTCATTACGGGAACTTGAGCGAAGATGGCATTGGTGATGGGGGCCGCTCTGAGCCTGATGGCCCCGAGTTTCGCCAGGCCCTCCAGGTGCGCGAGCCCGGCGCCGGTGACGAGTGTGCTGCTCAGATCAAGGGTTTTCAGCTCCGCCAACCTGGCGACATGGATCAAGCCGTCGTCCGAGACGCGCGTCCGTTTCAGAGAGAGGCTTTCCAATATTCGGATCTCGCCAACATCGCGCAATCCGTCATCGGTCACCGGGCACCCGTCGAGAGACAGCGAGTGCAGCTTCGCGAGGTGCGTGAGGCTCGTCAGACCCGTTCCGGAGATCTGCGTATCGTTCAAATTCAGAGACTCCAAGCTTGAAAATCGACCGATCTGCGCCAGGCATGAGTCAGTGACAGGCGCCCCGCTCAGATTCAACGATTTCAATTTCTTCAACTCGACCAGATGCGCAAGTCCGGAGCCAGTGACCCGAGTATGCTTCAAGTGCAAGTTTTCTAAATTCGTAAGCTGGCCGAGATGCGCGACGTCCAAATCCGTCACTGGCGCGCAGTCGAGATTCAGAAGTGTCAGGTTCCTCAATTCAGCCAGGCGCGAAATTCCTGCGCCCGAGATGCACGCGTTCTTCACGCTCAAGGATTCCAAGTTTGAAAGTTGGCTCAAGTGCGCGAGGCCCGCGTCCGTGACCATCGGCCCGTCGAGGTGGAGAATTTTCAGTTCTTTCAATTCGCCCAGGTGGGCAAGGCCCGCATCGGAAACTTGGAGCGTGGCTGGGTCCACGCCGATGAAGACGGCGTTATGCCCGGTCAGACACGTGATTGTCACCGACTGCAATTTCGTCAGCTTTCTCAGATGTTGAAGGCCGTTATCCGTTATGCGGGTGTTGCAAATTGTGAGTGTCGAAAGGCTTTCAAGCTCCTGCATGGTCAGCGCGAGTTGCGCGAACCGGGCGTCATTGATCTCAAGACCAGAGAGCGTAACCTCGTTGACTTCGCTAATGGGACCGACCCGCGTCTTGGCGCCAATCCAACCTGGCCCCAAGCACAGATTTGGGTAGTGGAACGCAACGTAGCCCCCTTGCCGCTGAATCGCCCAGACCTGGCCTCGCTGCCGACAAATGGGGTATCCAATGGCCAGGGCGATGAGCAGCATAGCCGCCAGAAGGCAGCGCACTGCCACAGGGATTCGCTGCGTCAAGCGGCGAAACTTGTGAAGGGCCGCCAATTCGATGAACGGCGTCCAAAGCGCCCAGCGCGGCCGGCGGCGCCGCTTCGCTGAAAAGGCCGGCGGCGCGCATCGGGACCGATACCCAACCGGGCAGATTCCACCCGGTGGAAGAAATAGCTCCAATTTCCTGAAACGGCGCAGATAGAAGAATACCGCCAACAGAATTGAGAGCATCAATCCGATCCCGAGAGCTCCGAACACGGCCAGTTGTGCCTGAAGTTCAAATTCCGTGGTCGTTCGTTCCGTGGCCAAAAGGGCCGGCAGGCGGGCAGCCAATCCGGCCACGACGACGGCGCCAAGCGATAAAATTACGTGCGTGCGATTCACGGCTTGACCGCCCTTGAACTCCAGCCTCGCGCCACAGTGCGGGCACCAGATGCGCATTGATCGGCTGGAGAGAAACAGCGGCCAAAGACCCGTATCCTTGCCGCAACACAGACAGTGCCTGCCATCGGGCATCGAAACGTTTCCCGTGTCCCATATCGCACGCCGACGACCCGGCGCGGCTCGCATGCCGCGGCCGACGGCCAAATGAACGCAAGCACCGATCGCACGGATCACGCCTTATCGAGAAAAGTGGGGCGAGAATCCCGCGACTGGGGTAAGCGCTATCACTGGAAACGCAAAACCCGGTTGGATTTCAACGCACCGCGCGAATTTGTTGATCAAACGCCGGGTCAAACGTGCGGCAGCAATTGGTGAATCAGCATCAGCCCTCCGGAAGTTCCCAGCGTGAGCGCTTGGATCAGAGGGTCCCGGATCAATGGCTGAAAGGCGCCGCGATCCTCGCTCTCGATTTCGGCGATATATTGCTGCAATTGCTGGACCCGTAGCGAAGCGTGCGACGGAGCTCCCTTCGGATTCATTGCGGACGACAGCGCGTCCCGCAGCCGGCCGAGCGCCTGTTCGCGCGCTTTGCCTGCATCACGACGCATCGCATGGGCCGCCCAAAAGAGCAGGGCCATCATCAGGGCCCAGATGGCGATGAGAGCCCACGGGAATTCGAGCTTATCCAGCGCGGGATGTTGCGACAGAATCATCACGAACAGGGCGATAAACGGATACTTGATCGATTTGCCGACCGCTTCCGTCGATTCGGCGATGATTCGCACGGCCTCCAACTCGCCCAAGTCAGCCGGCGCCAAGGGCTGTCGGGCAGTGTGAAGAGCGCGCACTTCTGCGGCCGAGAAGTCAGCGGGGCTTTCACCGAGCGCTTTGACGAATCGGCGGCACGATTCGACATGAGCAACCACGAGGAACGTCAAATAGATCAGAGAGATTGCCGCGCCAGAGAGCACCCAGAATTGCCATTGTTCGGCACTGGGCCCGCGAAAAGGCCGCGGAGGCCGCTCAGTGATATTCAGCAAGAGGAGGCTGAACAACGCAAAAGCCGTCGCCGGAGTCAGCGTCCACACGACGTGAAACCCGAGGGACGCGCGCGCACAGTACGCCTCGACGAGCGCGCCGCAATGGCTGGGCGTTTCAGCCGGTCCCGCCGATCGTTCGCAGAGCCTATGCAGCTCTCTCGGCCGGTCCCCTCGGGCGTCAAGAATGGCCCTGCCGATAAAGCCGATGCTCAACACGATGACGATGAAGCGGATGATTGACGTGGGCCAGATGCTGATTCCTTCAAACATCACAAACGGCTCGCCGGAGGGATTCGTGTGATCGATGACAGCGGCGCGCACGAGGAATAGGAAAAGACCCGCGAGCAACAGAACCACAATCCTCGAAATAATCCGTTTGGGATTCCAGTCCCTCCGCCGCCAGCCGCAGCAAATGACTTTCGCCCCTTCGCGGACGTTTTCCGACAGGCAGCAAAGGCCGGCTCCCGCAAGCACGATGAGAGCGAGCAGCGCGCAGGCATGCCACGCGTTGTCGAGCCAGTGGCTCTCGCGTGGTCCGGGCGGATGGACCCTCTGATTGCTCGGCGAGGTCTCGCGCGCGGGAATCGTCAACTGGTAGGGCCCGCTCCGCCCAATTTCGAACACCAGCGGGTCCAATGTGCTGGATTCGCTGGCATCTTCGTCCACTTCGCGGTCAAGACCCCAGGGATCGCGCGCCTTCGAAATGGCGCTCTGGGCCGCGTCATCGTCGAGCGCCAACAGCGTCGAAAAATACGTCGCGGTCTGGTAGACATCCCGGAAAGGAAGGGCCGATCGCTGCAATTGGGGATTGAGCGTGAGGCCGAAATGCGACGCGACAATGAGATTGCGAGTGGTCGGGTATTCGCTCGGCAGCGAGAGGGCCGCGTCGAGATCGGTCGAAAAGAACCAGGTTCTCGGAAACCGTTTCCGCAAGGCCCGCAGCACCAGCAATTTGTCATAAATGTCCGAGCCCACGACGCCGATGGCCTTGATTCCCTCTTGGCCCGCATCGCGGCTGGCTTGGTCGATCTCCACGAGCTGCTGCTCGAGCCGGCGGAGGTAATCGAATTGCGATCGGCCGCTGGCGGGAATCGTTTCGGTGTTTTGTGCGCGAAGCGGATCGCTGTCGGAATCCTGGGCTTTGTTCTCGCTATGACTTTCATCATCCTCCTTTTTGACTCCTGGAATCTTGCCGTCGAGACCCCGCAGGTAGGTGAACACGTGCAGCATATCTTCTGGCTGTGAAGTTGCCGGCTCCGATGAGTTCAAGGACTTTGGAAACGCCTTTCGAAGGACCGCGGGTAGCGCCCTGCCATAAAGCGAGTCGCTCTCGGTCACCAGGACAATATGACGCGCCGCATGCGAGGGGTGCGCCGCGTCGTCGCTTCGCGGCCAGGCTTCGCGAAGAATCAGCTCACGCGCCAGAACCTGGGCGAGCTGCCAATCTGATCCGATCGTCCGCACGACCGACAGCCCTGAGTTTGTGGATCTGGCGCCGGTAAAATCCGACAAGATCGATCGGGGCGACCGGGTTTCCGTCTCTTTGTCGAACACGAGCGCAGAAATCGTGGCCCGCCCAGAGAAGAGCCTCGGACTTTCGTCATGAGTTCCATAGGTCCTCGAGAAGTATTTGCGTTCCGTTGCCGCGCGATAAGCCGGACCCATCGCATCTGTCGCGCTCGGCGCTTCCCAGTCGGCGTCTTCCAGCGCCATTCCGAGCAGTGTGTCGGAACTCACCGGCCCGATGATTCGCAGGTCGATTCTGTTCTTGGAATTGCTGTTGAATTTCCCAAACAAGCCTTCCAAGACTTGACCGATTGCCGCCAGTGGCCGGCGACCGAGCTGATCTTCGTTGATCCATAAGACCATGACGCCATCCGGCCCGTCGCGATTCGGGACGCGGCCCGGCACGTCGGTGCGTTGAAACAGCTTGGCGGGCACGACGAATCGTTCCAGGCAGACCGATTCGTCAAGTGCAGGAATTTGAACGATCATCGGCAGCTCGACGTAGCTGACCCGATCGGGGGCGCTCAATTCATATCCGCAGCATCCCAATGCCGACAAAACGGCGTAAGTGATTCGCTTTCGATCTTCCGTGTCGCTGTCGTAGGGTTCGCCAGGAACGAGCACGGGCAGACACAGAAATTTGCCGTTTCCGTGACGCAGATCCAGGAACCGCTGGGCGACACTCTCAAAATAGCGCTGGAGTTCTTCCTGGCCGCTGTTGAGACACAAGGCATGCTGCAGAAGCGAACCGAGCGACTGCGATGACTTGGGCCCCTCTCTGTGTCGGCGCTGGCTATCTTCGTAGGCCACCGCCAACGGATCGTCCCAAAGCCGCGAGTGCAGCGCGTTCAAACCGGGGGCCGCGGGGGGCGGAGGCACGAGCGTGCGCTTCGACAGGTCGGGCCGCCGCGATTCCAGCGCCGGTTCGATCGTGAAATAGGCGACAAGTCCGCCGATGGCGACGATCAGCGCCGGCCCGAACAGGCCCGAAAGTTGAGAAGGCGAGTCTTGATCTTGGCTCATTTCCGCCGGCCCGGTCAAGGACTTGCGCGAAACATCCGGGCGAGAAAGGATTGTTCCATCGCCAATCAGCTTAAATGTTCGCCGCGCCGATGACAACGAGAGCCCGCCGTGTGAGAGGGCACCGCGGGGCGAGCCAATGGGCTGACGTGCACGACGATTGCGCGGCGATTGACAGCCGTCGCTTGACCGGTTCTAGTGATTGCGACATGGCGATCCTGCACCATTTTCCGAGCGCGCTGGTTTCAAATTGGCAGTCGGCCGTGGCCAAAGTCGCCTCGCGGGCGCGCCTTGACCCGGCCATCCCGATCGCAGCAGCGCATCTTGCCGCAGTCCCCGTCGATTTCAATGACACTATGATCGCGGCGGCAAATGCCGTGGGCCAGGCGGTCTTCGACGATCAGCGGAGTAAAATCGCCGTTCCCTTAGCGCAGGCGGCCGTTGCCGCGGGAGCGGCCGGCGTCACCGACAGAGCCAAGCAGTGCGCCGCAGCCGCCTATGAGTTGGCCAAGGCCAAGATTGAGGGCGACGCGGATGCCGCCGAAAAGGCGAGCGAGATGCTCGTCCAGTTCGGAGACTGCGACCCGCGATGGGGCGAGTGCATTGCCGAGTTCGTCGCCCATTATACGCTGACCCGCCACGCCGACGTGCCCTACCGCCGCTGGAAATCTCCCGACGACTTCGTGTTGAGCGACCTTCCCGCCAGGTGCCGCATCGGCATTATCGGCGACTGGGGAACGGGGGCCGCCAATGCCGCCAATCTCTTGGTCGAACTCGAAAAGCTCAAGCCCGACCTCGTGATTCATCTGGGAGACATTTATTACTCGTGCACAGCGTCCGAGGCCGAACGGTTTTACGATCTGTGCACCAGCGTTCTTCCCAAGAATTGCCGCCTGTTCACATTGTGCGGCAATCACGACATGTATGCCGGCGGGGCGCCCTATTATGCACTGCTCTCACGGATTGGGCAGCCGGCCAGTTTCTTCTGCCTTCGCAACGATGCCTGGCAGATTCTGGCAGCCGACACCGGCTACAACGACTTCGATCCCGAGCACGTCGACGACGCGGCGACCTGGGTGCAGGATTTCGACGATCCCGATGATCCTTACAGCGAGCTGGTCTGGCACAATCACAAATTTCGGACAGCGGGCGGGCGCCGCAGCGTGTTGCTCTCGCACCACCAGCCCTTCACCCGAAACGCTCCGATTGCCGGAGCGGCCGTCAACCCCAGGCTCATGCATCAGTTCGCTCCCTGGTTCCCGCAGATCGTATTGTGGCTCTGGGGACACGAGCACAATCAAGTGATCTACGCGCCGTTCCAGGGTCTGGAAAAGGGGAGGTGCGTCGGCGCCAGCGCCATTCCCAACCATTTCCCGCCCGACCTTTATGCCGTCGCTAAGCCGCTTCAGGCCCTGTCGCCCGAGCAGGTGCCGAACATCTTGGATGTTCGGCCCGCGCCGAATCTGGCCTTCGACCAGAAAAGCGGCCTTTACAATTTCGGATTCGCGATGCTGACGCTGGACGGTCAGGACGGGAGGTGCGAATACTTCGCGTTCGACAATTCGGCAAGAACAGTCGCCAGCCTCTACCAAGAGCCGTTATGACGCAACCTGCTGAAGCACATCGCAAACGTTCGTTGATCCTTGCCGGCGGAGGCCTCAAAGTCGCCTTTCAAGCGGGAGTGATGCAGGTCTGGCTCGATGAGGCGAACCTGGCTTTCGATCACGCCGATGGAGCCAGCGGCGGATGTTTCAACCTGGCGATGTATTGCCAGGGCCTCGGCGGCAAGCAAATCGCCGACAACTGGCGGAATCTCGACCCCGCTGCCGGTGTCAGCGTCAACTGGCAGCAGTACGAGCGGCTATTCTTCGCGCGATCGCTGCTCACGCTCGACGCCTATCGCTCGAAAGTATTTCCGAAGTGGGGGCTGGATTGGGGAAAGATCAAAAGCTCGACAAGCGCGGCCACGTTCAACGCCTACAACTTCAGCCGGCACCGTCTCGAGTTGTTCGAGCCGGCTGTCATGGACGAAGATCGGCTTTGTGCCTGCGTCTCACTGCCGATGTGGTTTCCGCCGGTCATTCTCAACAACGAGACTTACATCGACGCCGTGTACATGACCGATGCCAACCTCGAAGAAGCCATTCGCCGCGGCGCTGATGAGCTCTGGGTGATCTGGACGGTCAGTCAGCGCGGCCAGTGGGATGACGGCTTCGTCGCGAATTATTTCCAGATCATTGAAACGAGCGCCAACGGCCGCTTCCGGCAGGTTTGCGATCGAATCGAGGCCAATAATGCGGCCATCGCCGCCGGCCTCGCGGGAGAGTTCGGCAGGCGCATCGACCTGAAAATTCTCGCCGCCGAAGTCGCTCTGAATTATCTGGTCAATTTCAGCTCCGACCGCGTGGTCGAAGCAGTCAATCAGGGAGTCCAAACGGCGCGCGACTGGTGCCGGCAGAACGGCATTGCGTTCACTCCTCTCCCCGACGACTTCCCGGCCCCGCCAACGCAAGGCCCGACATCGGTGCAGTTCACGGAGGAAATGAAGGGGTACATTACGCTGGGAGAAACCGATTACGACCGCGGGTTTCGCACGGGCCAAGCCAACGGCACAGACGCTATGGTGCATCTCACGATTCGGGCCGACGACCTGAACCGGCTGATCGACTCTCCCCGCCACGAAGCGACTGCTGCGGGATACATCGGATGCCCGGCGCTAGGGGGCCGGCGCCCCGTCAGCGAAGGCGTGTTCAACCTGCTGGTCGATAATCAAGACCCCGATCGCAAGGCCATGTACTACCGCCTGCATTTCACCGACGACAAGGGGAACCCGTTGACCTTGTTGGGGTTCAAGGACGTGCGCGGCGCCCAGGGAAGCGATATCTGGACCGAAACGACCACGCTGTATACGCGCATTTTGCGCGGCCACGTCAGTCCTGAAGCCGACGGCGGGGCCAACGTCATTGCCGCCGGCATTATTCGCATTCATATGCTCGATTTCTTCGAAGAGCTGACCACTTTTCGAGTCGATGGACCGAGCATCGCCGCGCGGGCCGAGGGTCTCACCCGCTTCGGCAAATTGTTTTTGGGCAAGTTGTGGGACGTCTACGCGCGCCATATTCTTCCGGCGTCGCCGATTTGAGTCGCCCGGTCGCGAGGGCGACCGCGAGAAGGAATCGAGCATGGCTTTCGACGTGATCGTCATCGGCAGCGGATTCGGCGGCGCGATCACCGCCTGCCGGCTGGCCGAGGCGGGGTACAAGACGCTGGTCCTCGAGCGCGGCCGGCGCTGGGACAAGTCGAACTTTCCGCGGAAGCCGGAAGACGCCTGGCTGTGGGATCACGAACGTCCCGAATCGAAGAACGGCTGGCTCGACTTGCGGATGTTTCCCGGCATGGCGGTGGCGCAGGGGGCCGGCGTGGGCGGGGGATCTTTGATTTACGCCAACATTTCGTGCGACGCGCCAGCCAGCGCGTTCGCCAGCGGCTGGCCGCCGGAAATCACGTCCATCGAACTTCAGCCGCACTATGCCAGGGTGGCCGACTTCATGGACGTGCAGCCGGTCCCCGACAACCAGTGGACCGAGCGGATGAAGCTCATGCGCGAAGCCGCGCAGAAAACCGGTTTCGGCGACCGCTTCCGCAAACTGGAGCTGGCGGTGAAATTCGACCCCCATTGGACCTATGAGGCAGATTTTTCGCGCGGCGAGCAGGCCTCGAACATCAAACCGAACAAACATGGCGCCCTGCAAGGGACCTGCGTCCATCTGGGAAACTGCGACATCGGCTGTGAAGTCTACGCCAAGAACACGCTGGATCGGAACTACCTGTATGTCGCCGAGAATCGGCACCATGCAGAGATTCGCCCGTTGCACCTGGTCGATCGCATTGAATGCATGAGCGACGGCAATTTCCGCGTATCCTTCGACAACCTCGAATCCGGGCAGCGCGTTCCCGGGTCTGAAACGGGACGGATTGTGGTCGTCGCCGCCGGTTCCCTCGGTTCGACCGAGCTCTTGTTGCGCGCCCGCGACATGCATCAGACGCTGCCAAAAATCAGCCCGTTTCTGGGGGAGCGCTGGAGCAGCAACGGCGACTTTTTGACCCCCGCCTTCTATGACCGCGATGTGCGCCCGTCCTGCGGGCCCACAATCGCCTCTGCCATCGACTTCCAGGATGGCAGCCAGCAAGGCAAGGCGTTTTGGATTGAGGATGGCGGCCTGCCGAATCTGGCGATCGCCTATTTGCTCCGCAAAATGGATGATCCGTCCACAAGCTTCAAGGCGAAACTCGTGCTCGAGCTCTTACAGAAATTCCTGCGGATGACGGAGCCCTTGCGCACGATGATGCCCTGGTTCGCCCAGGGGGTCGACGCCGGAAACGGGACTCTGGGCCTCGCGCCGCCAACAGATTCTTCAGCCGGGGGGCGACTGATGCTCAACTGGGACATCACGCAGTCGCGCGCGTTGATCGACGCCATCGTGGGCATGCATCGACGATTGGCCGAGATGACCGGAGGAGAGGCACTGGTCCCCCCCACCTGGTCGCTTTTCAAAGACCTCGTCACGCCTCATCCTCTGAGCGGTTGCAATATGGGTCGATCGAGCGGCGACGGCGTCGTGAATCACGCGGGAGAAGTATTCGGCTATCGCAATCTATTTGTCATCGACGGAGCGATCATCCCTCGGGCTTTGGGCGTGAATCCGTCGCGCACGATCGGAGCACTTGCCGAACGGGCGGCAGCCCTCATCGCCGCCGATGGCCGCTGAGAGAACGAGACCGGCGGCAGCGGCCGCTCCAGGGCGTGCGATGCACTTTGCGCGCACCGCTTCACCGAAATTACGCCGCAGGCTTGGATTTCTCTTCGAGCCTGCTATAATTCCGTCAGCATCTCTTGCGTGCACATTCTGTGCGCCAGATGGTTTCAGAATCTCGGATGTCATTCAATCGGAAGGTGACAGCATGTCTGCCCGAAACCGGGTCCGTTGGGATCGTCACGTCGAGCAAGTCATTCGTTCGCAGCATTACACCTGGCTGGGTGAAGGTCTGGCGGGCGAGCCGCTGAATGAGGCCCTCACCGACATCGTGACCGACATCATGCACATTTGTGCCCGGCAGGGCATGTCGTGGGAACAGCTCGTCACCCGCGGCCGTGCTCAGTTCGAACGCGAAGAAGCCCAGGTCGCCCACGAAGCCGTGGCCACTGCGTAAGCGGTTCAGCCGCGTCGTTTGCAGGTTCGCCGAAATGCGGTAATCTGGCCCGGTACCTTTCACGGACCGGCAATCGCATGGGCGTCACCACCACGTACCTCGAGATGTTTGCTCGACCGGGCTGCGATGCGCCCGCGCCGATGACGGGCATCGCCATCGTCGAGGCACACAAGCCGACGGTTGCCTATTATCGCTTCCTTTATGATGCCGTCGGAAGCGACTGGCAATGGACCAGCCGCAAGAAACTTTCGGATGCCGAGCTCGGCCGGATCATCCAAGATCCCCAAGTCGAACTTCATGTCTTGTTCGTCGACGGCGTTCCGGCCGGATTTGCCGAGCTCGACGGGCGAGTCCCCGGCGAAATCGAACTCAAGCAGTTCGGTTTGATGCCCGAGTTCATCGGCCGCGGGTTGGGAAAATTCTTTTTGCATTGGGTGATCGAGCGTGCCTTCAGCTACAACCCCGAGCGCTTCTGGCTGCACACCTGCACTCTCGACCATCCCGCCGCCTTGCCCAATTACCTGAAGGCCGGCTTCGTCGCCTACAAGACCGAGACGGCTTAAGCCACCGTCACGCTGCAGCGGCGGATGACTTCTGCGTAATAGCGTCCCGTGTCGCGCAGGCGGCGCGCGCCGGAATTGTAATCGACTTCGTAAAGGCCCAACCGCGGCGTGAAGCCCTGCGCCCATTCCTGATTGTCCAACAGCGACCACCAAAAATAGCCGCGCACGTCGATCGATCGTTCGGCCATCGATTGCCCGAGAGTCGCCAGGTGTTGCCGCAAGAAGTCAAGCCGCTGGGCGTCGTCGGGATGCGACCGGCCGTTTTCAGTAACATAGATCGGCAGGCG
>DATGKC010000513.1:0-7797 GCA_035294845.1 Planctomycetaceae bacterium
CGGGACAAATTCTCGAGTCGTTCCCAATGCGACCGGGGGACGGCAAGCACCATGCGCTCTTGCGCCTCGGATATCCAGATTTCGGTATAGGAGAGGCCCGAATATTTCAGCGGGGCCTTGTCGAGCCAGACTTCGGCGCCCGAGTCGGCGGCCATTTCGCCGACGGCGCTCGAAAAGCCTCCTGCGCCGCAGTCGGTAATCGCCGTGTAAAGGCCTTGATCGCGGGCCTCGAGAATCACGTCCATCAACATTTTTTCGGTGATGGCGTTTCCGATTTGCACGGCGCCCCCCGAGAGCGCTTCGCTCTCGTGCGTCAGTTCGCCTGAAGAGAACGTGGCGCCGTGGATGCCGTCGCGGCCGGTCCGCCCGCCGATGGCCACGATGAGTTCACCTGGGCTGACTTTTTTGGCCTCCATCCCGACGGGAATCATGGCCACGTTGCCGCAAAAAACGAGCGGATTCCCCAAGTACCGCTCGTCGAAGAAGAGCGCGCCGTTGACCGTGGGAATTCCCATGCGATTGCCATAATCGCGCACGCCCGAGACAACACCCTGGGCCACGACGCGCGGATGCAATACGCCCGCGGGGAGATTGTCATAGGCCATGCCCGGCGGAGCGAAACAAAAAACGTCGGTGTTGCAAACGGGCCTCGCGCCCAGGCCCGTCCCTAACGGATCGCGAATCACTCCTCCCAGGCCGGTGTTGGCGCCGCCGTAGGGTTCCAGAGCGGAAGGGTGGTTGTGCGTTTCGACCTTCATGCACACATGCTGGCGCTCGTCGAACTTGACGACGCCTGCGTTGTCTTGGAAGACGCTCACGCACCAGTCGTTTCGGCCGAGGCGCGCGCGAACTTCGCGCGTGGCGGCGAAAATGGTCTCTTTGAGCAGGTTGTCGAAGGCCAGCTCCCGCTGGTCGTCGCGATACCGCACCCTTCCCCGCAGCGTCTTGTGCGAACAGTGCTCGCTCCAGGTTTGCGCGATGGTTTCCAGCTCGGCGTCGGTTGGATCGCGGCCCAGCTCGACGAAATGCCGCCGGATGGTCTGCATTTCAGCCAGGCTCAAAAAAAGCTGCCCTTGCCGGCTGAGCTTCGTGAGCTCGTCGTCGTTCATTTCCCGGATCGGATTCGTCAGCAGGCGGAAGACGTATTCCGAACCCAGCGCCAGGTTCGCCATGTGCAGCGGTCCCCACCGGAGCTCTTGAATCGCGTCGTTTGCCAGAACCTTCGCGCCGATTCGTTTGAGATCGGCCGGATCAGCGTCTGCATTGAACGAGTATTTCTGGCCGGTTCGAACGGCCGAGACGGAATAGTTCATTTCGACGAGGGCCGTTTTGACGCTCTCGGCGACGTTGTCGGTGACGCCCGGTCGGAATAAAACGGTCAGGCAAGAATTCGGATTTCCCGATTCGGCGTGCAACTTCGGTTCCGAACGGCTTGCCTGCGTCAGGTTGCGCGTGTCGTAGTTTTCAACGACAGTGTCGGCCAGAAAGCGGGCAGCGATGGCTTCAATCTGGTCGGCCGTCAAGTCGCCTTCGATCAAGAACAATCGCGCCGCGCGGACGTCGCGAATCGACGACGCGCCCAGCGCCTGGCAGCGGCTGCGGACGCGCGCCCCTTCCCGGTCGAGCACGCGCGGCGCAGGATGGATTTCAATTTCCCAAAGCGTCAATTTGCTCACGATTCGTCTTCGCGGCCTGCAGAAGTTGTTTCAACGCGACAAGATCGCCGTCCTCGAGCGCGCGGCGGAAACCCGACAGCGACCGATCGTACCGCGACAGACTGTCGAGAACCTGCTGTCGATTTCCGAACAGAATGGCTGCCCACAATCCGGGATCTCCCGAGGCGATGCGCGTCGTGTCGCGAAATCCGCTCGCCGCCAGGTTCCGGTTTCCCGGCGAAAGCGTTCCCGCCAGCGCCGCCGCAATCATGTGCGGCAAGTGGCTCGTTTCGGCCAAGGCGTGGTCGTGCGCCTCGGGAGACATTTCGACGACTTTCGCCCCCAAACTCGTCCAAAATGCGCCGATGCGTTCGATTGCCGCGCGAGAGCAATTTTCCACCGGAGTGACCACGCACACGCGATTTTCAAAGAGTCGCGCATCGGCATTTTCGAATCCCTGCCGTTCCGAACCGGCCAAGGGATGCGAACCGACGAAATCGACGCCGCGTGGAAGATTCCGCTCCAGATCGCGGCAAATGCCCGCCTTAATGCTGCCGGCATCGGTGATCAGGGCACCCGGGCGGCAGGCGGCTGCCGCTTCGCGGGCCCCGACGACGATGCGATCGACGGGAGTGCAGAAAATGAGCAGATCGGCGCCGCGCGCGGCGGCCGCCAGATCGAGACCTTCGTCCACGACCCCTCGACGGCGTGCTTCTTCAAGCCGCTTCGCGTCGCGTCCCACGCCGAGAACGGCGCTCGCCAAACCGCGCAACTTGGCGGCCAGGGCGATCGAACCGCCGATCAAGCCGACGCCGACAATCGCAATCGTCCCGAAATCGCGAGAGGTTGATCCCATCGGCTGGCTCATGGCCAGCGCATTGTAAGAGCCGCGCGGCCCGTTTTCCAGAGGCGGCGGCAGTCACACCAAAAGCCGGCCAATCGGTTTCCCACGGCAGAGGGCCATCGGGCGGCCGATCGGGGTTGTCAGCTCTTTATTGTAGGCGACGCCCAAGGTCTTGAGGATCGTCGCGTATAGGTCATAGATTTCGATCGGGTCGGCCGGATCGGCTTTTTTCCCCTCGGGATCGGTTTCGCCGATCACCAGCCCGCTCTTGAACCCGCCGCCGCCGATCACGCAAGAAAAGCCGGTCGGCCAATGATCGCGGCCGCCGAGCGGATTAATCGCCGGAGTCCGTCCGAACTCGCCGATCCAAAGCAGCACGGTGCTTTCGAAGAGATCGCGCTGCTTGAGGTCGTGGATCAAAGCGGCGAACGCGGGATCGAGAATCGCGCAGTTGGTCACGTGTCCCGGAAAATTCTTGGCATGCGTGTCGAAGCCCTCCAGCGTCACTTCGACCGCCCGCACGCCTGTTTCCACGAGCCGCCGCGCGATGAGACACCCCGTACCGAACGGGGTGTCTCCGTACGCGGCTCGCACTTCTGCCGGCTCGTTTTCGACCTTGAATGCGTTGAGCTGTTCGGAGGTCATCATCGTCAGGGCCCGGCGGACTGTTTCCTGGTGCAGCGTCGCGTCGGATTGGATGCGGCGGCGATTTCGAAAAGTCCGTTCGACCACGTCAAGATCGTTCAGCCGGCGGATCTGCCGCTCCTCATCGACTTTGGCCTTCATGTTTTGCAGGTTTTGCCTGGGATCGAGAATCTTGAAGGCATCATAGTCGTCGCCGAGAAAGCCGCCCCGAGAGGGCCACTGGCTGTTCATGATGGATATGTGCCGTGGAATCTCGACTCCCGCAACCGGCAGTTCATGGGCCACGATCGCCCCCAGCGAAGGATGAATGAGCGTCGGATCGGGCCGGTAGCCCGTCTTGACGAGATAGGTGCCGCGCTCATGATCGCCTTCTTTCGACACCATCGAACGGATGACGCACATTTCGTGCACCTGCTCGGCCGTCTGCGGCAGTAAATGCGAGACTTGCAGGCCGGCGAGCTTGGTGTCGATCGCTTTCGTTTGGCCGCCGATCCTGGGACCGGGGTGCGGATCGAACGTTTCCAACTGGCTCGGCCCTCCGGCCATCCATAACGTGATCAGCGATTTGGGCCTTTCGCCGCCGCGGGTTTCCGCCGCGCGCAAGTCGAGGCCCGGCAGGGCAAACGATAAGCCCAAACCTGCGGCCAACCACAATGCATCTCGCCGGGTTAGCGATTCGCGAGAACCACCAAACGCAAATCCCGATTTCGAATTCTCTGTCAATGATTCCATGAAAACTCCGTCGAGTTGAATAGCGTCCAAACAAGGTCTTCGACGATCTTTTGACGCTCTGATTTTTGTTTTCCCTTGAGCTGCTCGGCGAAATGCGACAGCTCTTCACCGGTGGGTCGGCGCGTCAGGCACACCAAATAGACCGTCTCGACACAGCTTTCATCGGTCGAGGCCATCGCAGCGATGCGCCAGGTCGAGGCGATGAGCGTGGCGAATGGGTTCACCCCGCCGCTGGGGCCCGAAGCCAGCTCGCCGTTCATCATCAACAGGCGCTGCGGGATCGTTCCACCTCGGTCTTGTAGCTCGTTCTCGCCGAGGTCGCCGTATTCCCTGACGAATTGCCCGCCTTGCGCGAGCCGCAGCACGCGAAAAACCCAATGCGAATTCTGATCGGCCGTCTGCATCGACGAGCTCTGGAAAATCGACCCGATGACCTGCTCGGGACGCAGTCGGATCAAGGGAAACACGGCCCAAGATCCTTCCGCCGCCTTGAGTGCCGCCAGCTCTTCGCCGAAAGACCGCGATGAATCGGCCGGCAGCTCGAATTCCGAGGCGCGGCGGAACGCCACCGAACCGGCCACAACTTGAATCAGACGCCGCAAATCGCAATTGTGCTCGCGGAAATCTTTCCCCAGCACGTCCAGCAAGTCCTGTTTCTCATCATCGGGATCAGCCAGGTCGTCGACCGGCTCGTCATAAGGTCGTCCGAACAAAAGTCCCCACACGCGGTTCGCAATCGCCCGCTCAAAGCGGCGGTTGGCGGGATTCGTGATCCACTGGGCCAGTCGCGCGCGGCGCGATCCCTCTTCGGGAAGCCATTCGGGGTGAAACGGTACGCCGCAAGGCACGACTCGCGTCTCGAGCGTCTTGCGGTCTTCAATTTCGTATTCGACGGCTTTGCCGTCCCTGACGGGCCTGTCTTCAACGCCGACGATCGACTGCTGCACCTGTCCGTAAAATGCGGCCAGCCCTTCGAAATCCTGCTGCTTCCAGTGTTCGAAAGGATGGTCGTGGCACTGAGCGCAGTCGATGCGCTGTCCGAGAAAAGCGCGCACCGTCTTGCCCGCCAGCTTGTTCTCGTCGACGTCGCCCTCGTTAATGGCCGCCGTCACGAAATTGACCGCCGGATTGCCGGTCCATAGCCCGGATTCCGAAATCATCCGGCGGACCATCTCGTCGTGGGGCGTATTCTCGCGCAGTTGCTCGCTGAGCCAGTCGATGAACCGGCCACGGCGATAAATGACGAATTGACCGTCTTCCTTTCCGACCAGGCCTCGCGCCAGCCGCTCGGCGAAGTAATCGGCGAAGCGCTTGTCGGCCAGAATTCTGCGGGTCCAGTGTTCCAGGCGGTCGGGCCGGTCGTCGGATTCGAATTGCCTGATTTCCTCGAGCGAAGGAATTGTGCCCTGCAAAGCCAGCGACAAACGGCGCAGAATCTGCAATTCCGGCGCCTCGCCGGCCGGCGCGATATTGGCCGCTTTCCAGCGCGCCGCCAACTCGGCATCGACACGGGCGACCGCCGGCTTCAAGTCGGATACCTCGACTCCGACTTCCGGGAGCCGAGCCGCCGGCGGCAATGGGCTGCGCGCAGCCATCGCCACGATCGTCGCGACGGCGCAAACGACCACCAGCGGCAGCAATTTGGTCAAATGACGAAAAGGCGACATATTCGTGATTCGTGCCGGATTATAAAATCTTAAAAATCGTGCGGCTTGCCGCTACTCTATTGTACCCGATCGAACGATCGCGCGTTTCATTTAAATTTGTCGAAACGCGCGAGGCGCGCGAGGGGTACTTCTATAACGATGATATCGCGAATGAACGAGGGCGAATTACCGGCGACCGAACTCCAGCCTCCACGGCGGGTTGACGGTCCTGCTGCTGAATTCACTGACTACGGCGTGGCCCCGCTTGAGATTCCCGGACAAGCGCTGTCCGGTCTCGAAATCACCGATTTCGTCGGAGTTGCGACGGCGGCCCCCGATTCAAAACGGCCGCATCTCGTCCGCCGCGTGCTGGGGGCGGTTTTTGGCTTCATCGCGTGGCTGATCCGCTCGCTGTTCGGCATCGCCAGTTTGATTTTGCTGCTGGCGGTGATTGCCGCCATTCCGATCGTCAACTTTCTGGCGTTGGGCTACCTGCTCGAAGTGGAAGGGCGGCTGGCACGCAGCGGAAGATTTCGGGATGCTTTCCCGCTGATCGATCTGGCCCCGCGATTGGGGTCGATCGTGCTGGGAATTTGGGTCTGGGTCTTCCCGCTCAGGCTCTTATCGCATGCGGCGGCCGATGCGCGGCTCATCGACCCGGGCTCGCGCGCCGATCTCGGACTGCACTTTCTGGTGCAGGCGCTGGCCCTGGCGCTGACCGTTCATTTGTGCCTGGCGCTGGCCCGCGGCGGGAGCCTGGGCTGCTTCGTGCGGCCGATCAAAAATGTTCGCTGGCTTTGGAAACGCCTGCGCGAAGGGAATTATTGGGCGCGGGCATCGAGCGCAGTTCGCGACTTCATTGCCGGTCTGCGGCTCAGGCATCATTTTCTTCTGGGGCTCAAGGGATATCTCGGCGCGATGATCTGGCTGGCGATTCCGACGGCCCTGTTTGCCGCCACAAATAAAACCGAAGGCGGGCCGATCGTTGTGACGCTGATCGGCGGCGTTTTGCTGATGCTCGTTTTGAGCTGGGTTCCCTTCCTGCAAGCGCATTATGCGGCCGAGAACCGGTTCGGCGCGATGTTTGAATTGAAGAAAGTCCGGAAGCTGTATCTTAACGCGCCGTTTTCCTGGCTGATCACGATGCTGGTGACGCTGGCCTTTGCCTTGCCGATGTACTTGTTCAAGGTCGCGCTGCCGCCGAGCGACATGCTTTGGATGGAAACAATTGTGTTCATCGCCAGCATTTATCCGGCGAAAGTGCTGACGGGTTGGGCCTACCACCGCGCGAAAGCCCGCGAAAAGCGCGCCTTTTTCGGTTTGCGCTGGTTTTCACGACTGATTTTGCTGCCGCTTTTGGTGCTGTACGTGTTCTTGCTGTTCTTCACGCAGTTTATCGGCGAACATGGAAAGGGAGTGCTCTTCGAGCACCATCCCTTCCTGCTGCCGGCGCCGTTCTTCATGAATCCGAACTGACGCGGCCCTGCTTGATGGCCTCGACGAGGGCCGCATGGTCGCGCTCGTTCTGGTCGCCGTACCGCTCCGCAAAATCGGCGAGGGCCTGATCGAGCGCATCCGACGAGCCGCAGTAGCCGGCGATTTTCGCGATGTCGGCGGTCCGCGCGTGCGCGCGGCACAAAAGCGCCCCGCAGGCGCGGCTGTAGGCGCCCAGCGTCGAGCCGTTCAATTGGGCAATCGGAATCGAACCCTTCATGTTCCGCATCTGCCGCACGAAGAAGTGCCGGCCTTCGATCGTCGTCCATCCCAGCAGCACGTCGATCGAGGCCTGCAAAAATCGCTGTCCGAAAACGACGCGGCGGCCGTTGTGGCTCAGGATGTCAGGAAGCGGCGCGACGTAGTCCGCGAGCGCGGGCCGAGTCGTTTCTTTGACCTGCAAAAACAGCGGATCGCTTTCGCCGTTGCCGAAAAAAAGCGCGAGATATGCGCGCAAGCCGACGCTGCCAACGCCGACGACTCGCCGCGCGACAGCGGCCAAGCGGTATCTTTTCATCATATATCGCCGCTCCGGAGTGAGCGTCTCGACGTATTCGCGCAGTCCGACAACGACTTTTGATGCCGTTTCGTCGTCGATCGCCGACAGCGTGGGAAGATTTGCGATAAAACGCCAGGACCCGCCGGCCTCGCGCTGCGCCACGCGCGGCAAGAGCCGCGCGTGCGTATTGTCGCGGGCTTTTTTGACGGCTCTCTTGAATATCGCGTGCGTCTGTGGGTCAAGATGCCTCAAAGAACCCTTTCGCCCGGGATAAGAATGCAG
>DATGKC010000514.1:0-2596 GCA_035294845.1 Planctomycetaceae bacterium
AAGCGCGGCTGGCTTCGAGCGCGTTGACGAACTCTTTGGTCAAGTCGATGGCGGGGTACGACACAAGGCCATCGGCGTTCGCATCCGGGTGCCCCGGTTGGAACACCTTCCGCGGAGTCGCGCTACGATCTACCTGAACGCTGAATTTGACTCCCACGCCGCGCCCTTCGGCCAGCCGCTTCTCCTGGTCGGCCATAAACGTGATGAAGCGGCGCTGGAAGGGCGAGACATTCCCGTTTTCGTCGCGCGTGGTGTTGACGTTGGCGATATTGCCGGCGATCGTGTCCATGCGATGCCGCTGCGCCACCAGGCCGCTCGTGCTCACATCCAATGTGCGAAACATTTCGTTCTTTCCTCCTCTTCTTCAAAGTAAATCGGTGCGTGATGCCTGCCGGCCGATCAGGCGCGTTCGCTGATCACGGCTTGCAGGCGGCTCAATTGGGCGTTCATGAGCTCGACGGCTACGCTTTGCATGATCGAGTTTTTGGTGATCTCCATGACTTCCTGCTCGATGCTGCGGTTGTTGCCGTCCTGAAACGTGAATGATTTCGAATTCTCGACGGCGCGAAACAGGGTTTGAGGAAACAGCTCTGCGGCCTTGGGCCGTCCCAGATCGGCAAACGACCACCCGGCCTTCTTGGTCTGGTCGGGTCGCCGGCGGGCCACGGCTTCTTCGAGGGCGGCCTGGAACTGGGCGACGGGCAGGTCGCGCGTGCGATAATCGGGCGTACTGATGTTGGCCATGTTGCCTGCCAGCACCTCGTGTCGCCGCTCGGCGAATGCCGCCGTCTTCGCCAACAGAGGAATGGTCGACGAATCGAATAATTGATCGAGCATGATTAGAGGTCCGTGTCGAGATGCCGATGCGTCACAGGAGCCAGGCTATCGCCGTAAGCCTGGTTGACTCGCGTCCCGGCGGCGACCGCCTGAAGCTCGCGCGCCGTCTGCTCGCGTTTGAGAGCCAGCGATTCGGTGCTGATTCGTTCGCGTTCCAGAAGCCGGCCCAGCAGCATCTCGGATTCGGCCAGCGTCTCTTCGCAGGCGCGGCGGGCCGCGGGAATCAGGGTGTCGCGCGCCTTTCGCCAATCGTCCCAGAGTCGCGGCCGGCTTTTACCCAAGGCCTCCAGCCGCCCGATGATCTGCTGCTTGGCGCCCAAGAGTCGCATGAGCTTCGGATAATCGTCTGAATCGACGAGGCCCGATTGACGTTCCGAAAGATCGAGCAACTCGGCGAAGCATTGCCGGCGTGCGGCAAATGTGTTGAGAAAGTCGGGAGGGCTGGGCATGGCATCGTGCCTGGAAGGGGATATCAATTGTGAAGTTTCATGGCCCATTCGAGCCAGCGCAGCCAGTCGTCGCGAGACATCGACGCCTGTCCGCCGAAAAACGCCTCTTCGGGGAGCTGTTTCAAGATCAACTGCGCCTGTGCGAGTGTGCTCAGCGCTTCAGCGGGCTTTTGCATGCGATCGTAGCAATTGGCGATCTGCACGTAGGCGGTCAGTGAGTCGGCTTCCTGCTGATAGCGCCCGGCGCTGGTGCTGTAGGCTGCAATCGCCGCCTCATAACGACCCAACAGGAAATGGCAATTGGCGATTTCAAAGAAACAGTTGCGGAGCATGACTTGGCCCGGCTGGTCGAGCTGGCCTGCCGATTGCCGGTTCAAAAGCAATGTCTGCAGCGCTTGGAGCTCGCGAATGGCTCTGTCGAGCCGTTCTTGCATCTGCCGCTTGAATTCGTTGCGCGCGTTGTCGGTTTCAGCGGTCTTCCAGCGGGCTTCGGGAAGCTCGGCACTTTTTTGCAGCGCGCGGGCGAGCAGAAAGCGCACTTCGGCCGCCTCGGCAGCCTGCGGGTAGCGATCGCGGAATTCCTCGAGCCTCAAGATCGCATCGTCGAAACGTCCCATCGCGGCCGCCTGCTGCTCGGTGTTGGTCTCTTGGCCGGTGAGCACGGCCTGCCCGGCGGTGCGCCGCGACAGCTCGGCCATATCGTACAGCAATCTTCCCAAAGAGTAGAGGGCCGTTCGCCATTCGACGGCGGTCGGCGTCAGGTCGGGCGACTCGAGAATCTTGCGCCAGGCCCTTTCGGCCTGTTCGATTTCGTCGCGCTCCAGGTGGCACTGGCCGATCAGGTAGCGGGCCTGGAACGCCACCGGATCGGTCGGATTGCCGGTGATCGCTTCCTGAAAATCCCGCATTGCGTCGTCGGGGCGGTCGATGTTCATGAAGCACTGGCCGCGTCGCACGAGGGCTGCCGGCAGCAGCTTCGACGTGCGGTTGTCGATGAACAAGTTCAGTTTTTCAATGGCGCTCTCAAAGTCGTGCCCCTTGATGTAGTCGTCGGCGCTCGTCCACAGGGCATCGAAATAATCGGTCGCTGATTTGCGGTTTTCCGCCAGCCGCGCAAAGGCCTGCCCCGAGCGCCTCCATCGCATCTCGACGTCTTCGCGGCGCGCGGGCTGGCGATCGAAGGGCAGCTTGGCGACCTCGGCCTCCTGGTGCTGCGCCCAGCGCTGGTTGGCGCGGGCCGAAAGCTCGATCGCCTGTTCTCGAGGAATCGCCGGGCTCATGAGGTCGGAGAGCGCGATCGCCTCGTCGTA